>DATJYL010000047.1 GCA_035499655.1 Pirellulales bacterium | reverse complement strand
AACTGCGCCGAAGACGCAGGATCCTGCACCAACACCAAACCTTGATATTCTCCACTGTTGGGCGCAGACAATGTGGCGGTGCCATTGCCACTGATGAAGATTCGATCCATGGCGGAATTCGGTTCGTTGAAGATGGTTACGCCGCTGCCCGTGAGTTTGCCATTGCCGGAAATCGACAATCCTCCGCCGTCCAGATAATAGGTTCCCGGCGACAACGTGACCTTGGCATTGCCGGAAATATGAATGCCGCCGGAATATGTGCCCGGCGACAGGGTAAGCGACCCGCTCTGGACCTTCACCACGCTGTAATCCACGCCGGTGTCAAACGGCAACACCAGCTCGGCCATAGGATCAGCCATGGGCGACTGATAAACCATGGTGCCTTGAAATTTTGCATGGTTATACGATTTCACGTGGCCGGTAATATCGATCTGGGAGGCCGATACACTCCCGCTGCCGTAATTAATGGCCGCCTTGGAACTGCTGGAATCGATGACCAGGCTCCCACCGCCCGTCACGTGCACGCCGCCGCCAAAGGTGGTCAAGGCGCCGCTGGCCGCGCCATCGAGCAACACGATTCCCAGGTTTTCACCAGCGCTAGATGCGGTCAGCATCGCGCGCGGCTCGAGCGATTCGATCCTCAGTGTTCGCAGAGAGTATCGATAAGTTTGTTTAGCCGCGCTCAGGGGCCGACTGCGTAGCCTACGTCCGCCTTTTCGCCGGAGGCGATCGCGCATCGGTGCTCAACAATATCTATGGAACGAAATGGAAAATACTCCCCCCGATTGGAAATCCCACTTTAACATCAATCCCCAAAACCAGCAATAACTTTGCGCACTTCTAACACAGGCGGCGCGCACAACGCCGAACATGAGATCAGGCGTTACGGTAAAGATAATGCCGCAAGTTTTAGGCAAATCGCTTGAGAATGCGATCGGTAAAGCGCGGGAACCACCGCGCTAAGTTCACGAAAGTGCGCGCCTGCAATCCAGGAACAACTTCACGCTTTCCGCGGGCAATGCCGCGCACAATGGTCCGGGCCGTTACGTCTGCCGGCAATGCCCCCTTGAGCGACCACGGCACTTCAAATTCTTTCGCAGCTAAATTGTCCCAGAAGTCGGTTACGGTCGAACCGGGGCTCGCTAGCAGCACGTCAATACCCAGCGGGCCCAGTTCCACGCGCATCGATTCGCTCCAGCCACGTAGGGCAAATTTGCTGGCACAATAATCGCTGTTTTGCGGCATGCCGCGATGACCCACCACCGAGCCAATCAACACCAGCAGCGGTTGCCGGCCAGCCTTGAGCATGGGTAGCGCCTCTCGGGTCAGTTCGACCGGCGCGAAGAAGTTGATCTCGAACACCGTGCGCGGCAGTTGCGGGTCAGAATTTTCAAACTTCGCCAGCGTCCCCACGCCGGCATTGTTCACAAGAATGTCGAGCCCGCCGAATTTCGATTGCACCGCCGCCAGCGCCGCACTGCGGTCCGCCGGTTTGGTAACATCGCCGACGACGTATTCCGCGCGTCCAGCACCGCCCAACTTCGAGATTTCCTCTGCCACTTCGCGCAGTTTTTCTTCCCGCCGAGCAAAGAGCATCACGGCAGCGCCCCGCCGCGCCAATTCCAGAGCAATCTCCCGCCCCAATCCGCCCGATGCGCCGGTAATAAGTGCTCGAGCGCCAGAAATCGTGCGATGCATGAACAATTCTGTAAGTGTGGCTGGAATGAAGCGCGATCGATGTGATCCGCTTGCGGTATAGTTCTGAGATTCGCTTGCGGTTTAGCCGTGAGTCGAAGGGCGAGCGCTCTGGCCTGGGGTGTGATATAAATCGCCATTTCCGCCGCTGATCACATTGCCGCCGACCATCGCATTCACGCCGGCCTTTCCATTTCCGTCAGGCTTCCCGTTTCCATTTCCATTCTTGTGCGGCCGAATGACAGCCGTATCATCGTGCAGGCGGCCCAAATGCCGCTGCGAAATCCGGCAATGCACCACCACGCGCGAATCGTTGTAGCGCTGCGACAACACTTCGCCGTAAGCCGCCAAATACGCCAGGAGTCGGCCGTTCTCGACGCCAGTTTCCACGTCGATGTCGACAAATTCCCGGCTCAGTGCGGCACTCACAATTTCGGCCAGCCGGTCCAATCCAATCTGCCGCCGGGCGCTAATCGGCACGGCATTCGGATACCGGCTGAGCAACATTTCCACTTGCCCGCGGTCCGTGGCAGCATCGATTTTGTTCAGCACCAAGATCGTGTCCTTCGCTTCAATGCCCAACTCTTCCAGCACGCCGTACACCGCGGTAATTTGCTCGCGGGCCATCGGACTGCTGGCATCGGCCACGTGCAGCAGCAAATCGGCCTGCCGCGCTTCTTCCAGCGTGGCTTTGAAGCTGGCGATTAAATGGTGGGGCAAATCGCGAATGAAGCCGACCGTATCGCTGAGCAGCACCGGTCCCCAGCCGGGCAATTGCCATCGCCTGGTGCGCGTGTCGAGCGTGGCGAACAATTTATCGACCGCCAACACATTCGCTTCGGTCAGCGCGTTCATCAGCGTGCTTTTGCCGGCATTGGTGTAACCAACAAGCGAAACCGTCATGCGATCGACGCGGGCCGCCACTTGCCGTTCTTTGCGGCGATGAATGGCTTGCAACTCGGCGCTCAAATCGTGAATGCGTTTTTCGACCAGCCGGCGGTCCACTTCCAACTGCTTTTCGCCGGGGCCGCGCATGCCGATGCCCCCTTTAATGCGCTCCAAGTGCGTCCACATTCGCTTGAGTTTCGGCAGCGAATACTGAAGCTGCGCAAGCTCGACCGCCAATCGGGCTTCGTACGTTTGGGCGCGGCCGGCGAAAATGTCGAGAATCAATTCCGTCCGGTCCAGCACCTTCAGCCCGATGGTTTGCTCCAGATTGCGCGTTTGACTGGGAGCCAAATCGTTGTCGAAGATGACCACGTCGGCGTCAGAAGCGGCAGCCAGCCGCTGAAGTTCTTCCACTTTTCCCCGGCCCAAGTAAGTGGTCACGTCTGGGGCTTCACGCCGCTGCGTGAGTGTGCCGATTACGCGGGCTCCAGCCGTCGTGGCGAGCCCTTCCAATTCGTCCAGCGGGTGTTCCTCGGATGAGCGCCCATTCATCAGAACGCCGACAAGAAACGCCGCCTCACTGGCGACACTGTCCGTGCGAGTTAGTTCAATCACGCTCTCGTTTGCCTCCGGGGTAAGGAGTTAACCAACCGGCCGCGAGGCAACAAACTTCGCTTGCACAAGATAAAGTGCATTTCGATTTTTTCATCAAGCCTCGCTACGAGCAGTTGTTTTGAAGACAGGGTTTTTGGAAGATTGGTTCGGGCCAGCGCCTACCAGCATTATACTCGGTCATTCCGACAGGCTGCGAACATTATATCGAAGGAGTGAGCACGATTTGTATCAGTTTTAGCAAAAAAATCTTATTCGGTCCCAGTTTGTTCAGTATTTGTTCAGCGGCTACATTCAATCGGTTTGGCCCCCTTCAAACAGCAAGCAATAACTTTCATACCGCCGGGCATCGAGCCAGCCGTCGGCCACGGCGTCTTTGACGGCGCACCCGGCCTCGTGGCGATGCGTGCAATTAGGGAATTTGCAGCGATTGATGAACGGCCGCAAATCGCGGAAATACCCGCCTACTTCCGCCGGGATGACATCCCACAACTCAAAGCGGCGCACTCCCGGCGTATCGACCACGTAGCCGGTGCTGCCGGTCAATCGCAACAATCGGGCGGCCGTGGTGGTATGCTTCCCCTTTTGCGTTTCGGCGCTGACCGCCGCCACGCGCAAATCCAACTCCGGATCGACGGCATTCAAGAGCGAAGTTTTCCCGACGCCGCTTTGCCCCACGACCACACTGCAGCGGCCGTTCAATTCGGTTCGCAACCGTTCGATGCCATGTCCCTGCATGGCCGAAACCATGAGCACCTGGTAACCCATCCGGCTGTACACGCCGATCAGCGGTTGCAAATCGGCCGGCTCGACCAAATCGATTTTGTTGATGCACACCACCGGCCGAAACTTTCCCTTTTCCGCACTGATCAGAAACCGGTCGATCAACCCGGGTTTCAATCGCGGCTCAGCGGCGCTGGAGACGATCACCATTTGATCCACGTTGGCCACGATCACGTGTTGCTTGCCGCGCACCGTCCGGCTAAGCACGCTGCGGCGGGGCTCAATGCGTTCGATGTTCCCTTCCGGCATGGTGCGATCAACACCGATAGCGCCCGCGTTCTGTCGATCAGCTGGACAAAACAAAACCCGATCGCCTGCTGCCACCACGTGCCGTTGTTCGGTGGAAAGCGTTCTCAGCAATCTGCGCATGGTGCAACGGAAATACGTTCCGTCTTCCGCCTCCACCACGCTGAGCAAGCCGTGAACGGCCAACACGCGCCCCGGCCGGCATGTTGCCAAATCTATTTCCGGCTGGACCGCGAAGCCCGCGTTTTCTTCTGGAGAATCGGAACCCACCACGGTTCGCTTCCGCGACATTTCTCCCTTGCCGCTGATCCGTTCCTCGCGGGGCTCATCGATCTGGTCGTCGTAATCTTCGCGCTCAAAGCGGCGCGTTAAATCCGTGGAGCGCTGCCGCGGCGTGCGGTTCTTCCGAAAATCTGCGCGGATTTTGCGTTTAGACATATTAAAGCAATGAGCAACTAGCGATTAGCAATTAGCCGAACGATGAAAGCATTTTTGCCGGCTAATCGCTAACTGCTAATTGCTAACCGCTTGATTAAACCGGCTTATTTTTATCCTTGATTTGCCCGGCTTCGTTGTTCATCGGATCAAACCGCTTGCGTTCGTCAGGGTCTTGCGATCGTATCGGCGTCTTCGCCAATCCGGCTCGCTCCAGCAATGATTTGCCGAATATCTGTTGCGGCAGGTTGAAATCGTCCGCCGGTGGTGGGCCAGTGGCGCCTAAATCGGTCGGCGAATACTTGATTTCGTATTCATGTTTGGCCACCGACAGCTTGTCGCCCGGATCCAAGCGCTTTTCCTGGCAGCGCACCCCGTTCACTTTAATGCCGTTTCGGCTTCCCAAATCCTTCACGTACCAATAACCCTCCATCAGGTTCAACTGGCAATGATGGGCCGATACATTCGGAAACCGCAGCACAATATCGCAACTTTCGCGTCGCCCAATCAACAATTCGGGCTTGTTCATCGTGATGTCGTCGCCGCCGCCGACCGGAATCAATTCTCCAAGCATGAACACCTCTGGAAAAAACGCGGGATTGGGCCCCTGTGCTTGATCCCCGTTTGTGGTTCTCGTTACGATACGTGATGCCTGCACAACAAGATGTGGCTGCGCGAACGATGCTGACTCCATTTGGGCTTCCCTTGAATTTATTCACGCCCCCCGCCGGTGGTCAACTGAAATGACGCTGGTCGACCAGAAAAATCTTGACGACACTGGCCCGACCCAACCCGCAACCGGCGTGGCAGTCGGGGGTTGCGACACTTCATTATCAACTATACATCCGGCGTGGCGGCAAAGCGGCTTGCGCTACTTTTCGTACAACTACTTTCTTAGGAATAAATTCGGCGGCCGGGTGCAAAAAGTCAGCGTCGATGCCGGTTTCACCTGTCCCAACGTCGACGGCACGGTGGCCCAGGGGGGCTGCACGTTTTGCGATAACCGCAGTTTCAGCCCCAGCCGACGCTCTCCCCGCATGTCGCCCCGCGACGTGCAGGGGCAAATCAGCGAGGGCATTCGCCGGCTGCGATGGCGTTACGACGTCGACCGTTTCATCGCTTATTTCCAACCCGCCACCAACACCTACGCTCCGGTCGAAAAGTTGCGGCCTTTGTACGAAGCAGCCATCGGCCATCCCGATGTCGTTGGCTTGGCCATCGGCACTCGGCCCGATTGCGTGCCCGACGACGTGTTAAATCTGCTCCAAGAAATATCCGGCCGCACCTATTTGTCGGTCGAGTATGGCCTGCAAACCATTCACAACCGCTCGCTCGATTGGATGAACCGCGGGCATCATCACGATGCGTTTTTGGATGCCATCGAGCGCAGCCGAAGTCGCGGCTTCGAAATTTGCGCCCACGTCATTCTCGGCTTGCCGGGCGAATCACACGCCGACATGCTGGCCACAGCCCGCGAGGTGGCGCGGCTGCGGCTCGATTCCGTCAAGCTGCACAATCTGTACGCCGTAAAAAATACGCCGCTGGCCGATCAAGTGGCCCAGGGCGAAGTGCGGCTGATGGAGCGCGACGAGTACCTGCAAGTGCTGGTCGATTTTCTCGAGCTGCTGCCGCCGGAGATGATTGTGGAGCGCATCAGTGGCGACGCCCCGCCCGATTATTTCGTCGCCCCGGCGTGGTGCCTGGATAAGCCGCTGCTGCGGGCTGCCCTCGATGCCGAACTTGCCCGCCGCGACACTTGGCAGGGAAAACATCATTGATAGCCCGACCGTATCGGTCGGGGTGCTGTTCTGTGCTAATGCCCCGCACACTTAGCACCCCATCTACTTGACGAGCGGCCCACCAGCGGCGACAGTGTTCGATGGTTGTGCGATATGAAAACCGCATGATACAAAACCCATCCGTCCCGCGGGGTCTTCCGGCGAAAGGACTTTCTCCATGCGATGCATCAATCCTTTACTCAGTTGCCTATTGCTGGTTGTCACGGTTCTACTGTTAGCCGGCTGCAGCGACAACGCGCCTCCGGCCGACAACGGCGCGGCCAATAATCCCGCTGCCGGCCCCGCCGCAGATAATTCTCCTCCCGCCGCCAACACGGCGCCGGCCAATAACAGCACGGCCGCCCCCGACAGCACCGCGGCCAACGGCAGTGCGGTGCCCGCTGCTGCTGAAAAAGATACCGGCGACACGCCCGAGGCCGCCTTCGGTCGCTACAAAACCGCCATGCAAAGCAAAGATTACAAAACCGCCTTCGCCCAAACGACGCCCGATTCACAAGAGGTGCTTCTGGGCGCCATGGCCACCACGCTTAACATCATCGCCGCGCTCGATCAATCCAAAGAGCCTGACATCCGCAAAATTTTCGACACGTACGGCGTGAAAAAACTCGACCTCAACACCGTCGGGCCCAATGTCGATCAGAAAACCGTTCTCAAGCAGCTAACCGCCGACGTGAAGGATAAGCCCGCCTGCTTGGCCGATATTTACATGTGGATCGAAAACAATGCGTCCGACAAAAGCCAGGCCACTCAGGCCGCTTTCGGCAATTTGATCGACGCCGAATTAGCGGACGTCAAAATCGACGGCGATACCGCCACGGCAACGGCCAAAACCAGGCCCGGCGGTGTGGATAAATCGGACACGCTCAAGTTCAAAAAAATTGACGGCATCTGGCAGCTCGATCTCTCGGACTCCATCCCAGCGGTTCCACCGCAATTAAATTAGCGGGCGTAAATGGAATCCGCAGCCAAATACGGCGTTCCCCGAACTTGCCGCGCCCGCCGTCTGTCGGTATCGTACAATTCAGTGGTTCGGCAGCGGACCGGGTGGTCGCCGGCTGAAGATGGGACGACCGTATGGATTGAAGACGGGGCGCAAGCTTGGCCTCGGCTCAGTACGGCGGTCAGGCCACATAAATCTTCGGCGGGAGGAAAGTCCGGGCTCCGCAGGACATGGTGGTGGGTAACACCCACCGGCCGCAAGGCTCGGGATAGTGCCACAGAAAGCAAACCGCCTGGCGGAGTGGAGTGAGTGGTGAGTGGTTAAATGGTGAGTCGTGGAGTGGTAATCAAGGCGCTGGACCCTCGATTACTCACCACTCTACCACTCACCCGTCACTCTCATCCTCACTCTGCTCCGCCCGGTAAGGGTGAAACGGTGCGGTAAGAGCGCACCAGCAGGTTGGGCGACCAACTTGGCTAGGCAAACCCCACCAGGAGCAAGGCCAAACAGGAAGTAGTCTTTCTCATCACTCCCTCGCCCCTTGTGGGAGAGGGTTGGGGTGAGGGGGAGCGGACTGGTCCGGTCCGGCAGAACTTCCGGGTAGGCTGCTAAGTGTGCGTGCTGTAGGAGGCGAATCCTTTCGCCGACTTTCGCACTGCACCGCAGGTTGCGAGCAATCGTAATCGTAGAGAAATGACCGCCACTGGCGCGGTGGGCATCCGTGCCCTACGCGCCAAGCACAAAACCCGGCTTACGGGTCCGCTCCGAACCGTTTTTGCGAATTTTTCGCCAAGTCCAGGGGTTGCAACCCCCGGGCTTGTTCACAGCCTAATTTCTTAGCCTCAATCCCCGCCGACCCCGGTCTGACTATAGGCCCACGGTGGCCGTTTCGTGTTGATGGCGGATCTGAGGGTGAGGTTTCGAATTGCCGTTAGCTCCGCCGGCAGCGCCCGCTGAGGTCTTCGAAGCAGCCAGGTCGCTATCCAGCCATTGCACCAGCTTGGAAATGCACAGTTGGTTCATGCTGGTACACTTTTCATGGGCCTCCACCTGCAAAAACTCGTGCAGGCTTTTCGGCAAGCGGACGGTTATCACCCGGGTCGGTTCCTTGTCTTCGGGTACCGGCGGTCCCTCGACGCGAAGCTTGGCTAGCATCTGTTGAATTTCTGCGTACTGTTCGGTCTTCTCGAATTCGGTCAAGGCTTCGGCCGTCGGATAAAGCTGACGGACAATGCCTCCCAGGCCCAGCACTTCGCGAAAGAAGGTCACCCAGTCGGGATTTTGGTGAAATAAGGTTTGGGCAATGCGAATCACTTCTTGCGGTTTGTTATCCATGTCGTCCTCCTCGGACATTTGCGGTTTCGGACTCCGTTCTCCACGGCCACACTGGCGGGGATTTAACCGAATGATTCATTGCTGTCAAAGCCAATTGCCGATGTCATTGCATTGATAGCACTTACGTCACTTCTAGCATTGCTGCCGAAACTCCAGGCACGCCTGCTAAAAATCGCGCAACGGGCCGATTGCACAAAAAATAAGCAACCGGCTTTTTCACATCCGACAAAATGTCCTGTCCGCAAGATCGCCAGAACCGTTAAAGTGGGCGAATGAGCAAGACGAGGAGTCGTTTTTTCCGGGAAGGAAATGGGGCGCAGACCTAATTCCGGCGAGGCTAACTCCGCCGCCATCCCATCACCGATGAGCTTCGGCAATGCCCTTTCACCGGACGTGCGAGTCTCAGGGCCCAGAAACCTGAAATCTTCGTCTGATGAGTTGCCCCCGCGACTCCCCGCGCGCTATGCGCAAACAAAAAGCCCGGCGTTGCAACCCGGGCTTGGCGTAGCCTTGTCTGATTCAGAAGCCAACGCCCCCTTCACCCCCATTCGAGGAAGAAAGAGCGCGCCAAGTGGTGAGATCGATGATATCTGTAATAAAGTGGGTGGATCCATCGCAGGCTACAACATTCACTCCGCCCACGTGCTTGCTGCGTGCGGCAAAGTATTGGTTGGCTTCCGATCCGGCAGCGCCGGCGCAGGTGCAGGCGGGAACGCCATCCAAGGCATCGAGCGGGATAGGTGTTTGTTCCGAGCATGTATTGTTGGCAATACAGGCCACACGCACGGAGTTATCCCCACGCGGGGAGTTGGGCGTGAGAGTTCCTTCAAAGGCACACCCACCTACGGCGATCTCCGTTTCGCTGATCGGTCCGCCCCACGTCGTACCAAAATCTTTGATCGTGCGGATTTCGGCCATCAGCAGCGTGTGGCTGGTGCCGTCGAGAATTTTCTTCAAAGGCAGGCTGTGATTTACATTTTTGATTGTCGGACCAAATGGCGCTCCCTTAAAGTTGGTCATGGGAATCGCAGGCGCTGTGGTCGTGGCGGCTATCGCCGTGAGTTGATTGGTTTGGCCATAATTTGTATTCCCAAAATTTACGGCATAATTGGTCCGCCAGCGCGCCCAGGTGGGGCTGTTCCATTCATCGTGAACCATACTGTCGGAAGGGCACTCAAACACGCCAACTTTGTACTGCCGGGCAAGCTGGTTGTTGGCGTCGCTGAAGGAAAGATCAATCCGAACGGATTGTGCCCACTTTTGTTCTTCCATGAACGGAGCCACATAAAAATACCAGGTCGTTTCGTTATACCACAATGCACCATTGGGAACGGTGTCTCCGATCCAGTATTTCGTTCCAGGGGGAAGCGATCTTTTGGCGTTATCGTAATTTGTCATCGCCAATCCAAACTGCTTGAGATTGTTTGCGCACTGGCTACGGTGGGCTGCTTCCCGCGCCGCTTGCACGGCCGGCAACAACAGGGCAATCAAAATGCCGATGATGGCAATCACCACCAACAGTTCCACCAAGGTAAAGCCGCGCTTGGCGTTGCGTGTCATCGCGAAATCCCCCCTCGCTCACTGATTTCAGACCAAGTATCCGCGATTTTACTACCGTGGCGATCAGCGACATTCATTTTGGCCGCTGATCCGCGCGAAATAGCAGACCCGATTCTCAGTAGCCCATCCAAAGGACTGGCCGTCCCCATGATTTCGGTTTCGGCCACGCACAATAACGTCCCCGCGACAAGCCTTAGTTTAACGACGTTTGGCCAAATCAGGCAATGAATATTTGCACAGGGGGGGATTTTTTCTCATCGGCCAGTCACAGGTTAAATCAGCCATTTTTCTGTCCGCGCCCCTCCGCGCTTGGGCCGCGGTTGATTGACACTTGCCCAGCAACCCATTACGCTAAATAGAAGGTAGGTAATGCCTTTTTGCCCCGTGGGAGTGTTTAGAATCGGTGAACAGGCAGGACTTTTCCGCGCCGGCAGGTGATTACGGAACGTTGCCTGCTATTCAGGGCGCAAAGCTTGAATTAGGCTAGGTCATTCGGAACAGGGACAGCTCGTCCGGCGCATTCCGTGCCGGCCCGTAACCGCCAACCTAATCATGTTCCACGTTCGAGGGATTGATCGTTAGCATGGCGAATTTTGCTGAAATTCTGATTCGCAAACGCATCATCAGCCAAGAGCAATTGGCTGAGGCGAAAAAGCTCGCCAAGGAATCCCGCAAAAGCGTGGGCGAAGAGCTGATCCGCCTGGGCTATGCCAGCAGCGATGATGTCATGCGCGCCATGGCCCAAGAACACGGTCTGGACTTCGTCAATTTGAACGAAGTCGTCATTCCCCCCTCGGTCGTGGAATTGGTGCCTGAATCGGTCGCGCGGGAAAACGCCGTGCTGCCGCTGGCCGAAGACGACGGCACGCTCAAAGTCATCATGAGCGATCCTCTCGATTACGACACCCGTGAAAAACTCCGCTTCATTCTCAATCGCAATATCGAAATTGCCCTGGCGCCGCGGGAAATGATTTTGGAGGCCATCAACAAGCATTACGGCCAAATCGACGGCGAAAGCGCCGACTCCATGCTCCAGGAATTCACCGATACGGCCATCGACTTTACAGAAACCGTTCAGGATGCGGCAGGCGGTGCGGAAGAAGTCGTCGACGAGGCCAGTGCCCCAATCGTCCGGCTGGTGCAATTGATCATTAACGAGGCCGTCCAGTTGCGGGCTTCGGACATTCATGTTGAGCCGTTTGAAGACCGCATGCGAATTCGTTACCGCATCGACGGTGTGCTGGTGGAGCGCGACAGCCCCCCCAAACGACTGGCAGGTGCGTTGCTTTCACGCCTCAAAATTCTGGCCAAAATGGACATCGCCGAACGGCGCCGGCCACAGGACGGACGCATTAAAATTACCGCGGCCCAAAAGGAAATCGATCTGCGCGTGAGTGTGTTGCCCAGCAATCATGGCCAGTCGGTGGTGATGCGAATTTTAGATAAGGACAACATTCGGGTAGGCGTGCGGCAATTGGGGCTTTCGGAAGAAGATTTTCGCCAATTTAAGCAGCTGATCAAACGCCCCAACGGCATTATTCTGGTCACGGGGCCCACAGGGTCGGGTAAAACAACGACCCTGTATGCCGCCCTAAACGAATTGAACCGGCCCGATACCAAAATCATCACTGCCGAAGACCCCGTCGAATATTACCTTCCTGGAATCAATCAAGTCGAGGTTCGCCACAGTATTGGGCTGGACTTTGCCAAAATCATCAGGGCAATGTTACGGCAGGCGCCCAACATCATTTTGGTTGGGGAAATGCGAGATGCAGAGACGGCCTCGATGGGAATTCAGGCATCTTTGACGGGACACTTGGTTTTCAGTACACTCCATACGAACGATGCGCCCGGCGCTATTACACGTATGATTGACATGGGAGTACCCGCTTATTTGGTCTCAAGTAGCGTTATCGCCGTGTTAGCGCAGCGGTTGGTGCGCGTGATTTGCCCAAAATGCAAACAACCCTTCAAGCCCTCCGAGACGGTATTGAAGGCGGCAGGCGTGACGCCCGAAATGGCCGCCGCCGCCACGTTTATGAAGGGAAAAGGCTGTAATAACTGTCAACAAAGCGGTTACCGAGGCCGGTTGGGCATTTACGAACTGATGTTAATGTCGTCGAAAATCCGCGAATTGGCCTTCGAAGGGGCGGCCACGCAAATCATCCGCCGGGCCGCCATTAATCTTGGCATGACAACCCTTTACAACGACGGCCTGAACAAGGTGTTGAAGGGGATTACAACGCTGGAGGAACTGACTCGCGTGGCGAAACGGGTGGAGGATTAGCGCTTTCACTGGAGCGTCGCCGGTGGTTCGTGCCGTTGATACATAAACATCATTGAGGAAACCGACCTTTCGTTTGAGTACAGCTTGCGAGAATGAGGCGATTGATGCGGCCCGTTGGACCCCATCGGCTAGCAAGTTCAGTTCGTGCCAAACCGTGCCTCAACGGGGCGAAACTTGAGTTCGTCGACCAGGACACGAATAATCTTGCTGGCAATCTGCAAGGATGGCGTTCCCCCTTAAACTTATCCATGCGCTCTATGCTGGGCCGGCGAGCCATTGGGGGAATTCATCCGCGGTTGGGGGTTAGGCGGGAATGGCCGGGAAGGTCAACGGACCTAGAAGAGTTGCCTCTGGGCGCTGCACACACTAGGCCGATCGATCGGCGAAGTTGCAGCCTGTTGGCGCATGAAACCTTGGGACTTTCGCCGCGCGCGTTCTTGGCTTGCCGGTCGCGGGCACTGCCGGTCGTCAGGAGCTCAAACTTGGCGGAGATCGTTTTTGTTCGGTCGTGATTTCTGGGAGATGCCATGGGCACATTGTTGATCGATAAACTGCTGCACGCCGTTGTCAAGCAAGGCGCCAGCGATTTGCACATTGCCGTCGGGCAGCCCCCGGTGCTTCGATTGCACGGCCGGCTTCGGAAGCTGGAAACCAAAGTGCTGGAGCCGGACGACACGGTGGCGCTGATGAAAAGCATTGCGCCCGACCGCTGCCAACAGGAACTGGCGGAGGTGGGCGGTTCCGACTTCGGCATGGCCTTCGGCGATTACTGCCGCTTCCGCTGCTCCATTTTCAAGCAGCGCGGCAACGTGGGCATGGTGCTGCGGCAAATTCCCAATAAGCTGTTGACCTTCGAACAGTTGGGGACCCCGCCGGTGATTAAGTCGCTGTGTCATCGTCCCCGCGGATTGTTTTTAGTCACCGGCCCCACCGGCTCGGGCAAAAGCACCACGCTGGCCAGCATGGTCGATTACATCAACGACAACATCGATCATCACATCATCACCATTGAAGACCCGATCGAGTTTTATCACTACCACAAAAAGTCGACGGTCAATCAGCGCGAGGTGGGCGTCGACGTGCCCAGTTTTTCCGAAGCCATTCGCCGCGCCTTGCGCCAAGACCCCGACGTCATTCTGGTAGGCGAAATGCGCGACTTGGCCACGATCGAAGCCGCCATCACCGCCGCCGAAACCGGGCACTTGGTGTTTGGCACGCTGCATACCACTGGGGCCCAAGGCACGGTGAACCGCATCATCGACGTGTTTCCGACCAATCAGCAGGAACAAATCCGCGTGCAATTGTCGACGGCCATCATCGGCGTGTTGTCGCAGGCGCTGTTGCCCAAAATCGGCGGCGGACGAATTGCTGCTTACGAAATGCTGGTGGTCGATGCCGCCATCGGCAATCTGATTCGCGAAAACAAAACATTCCGCATCAACTCGGCCATTCAAACCGGGGCCAAAGTCGGCATGCAGTTATTGGACGACCATTTATTCAAACTCTGGCAGGAAGGCAAAGTGGTCGAGGAAGAAGTGGCCGCCAAGGCCCATAACTTGGACGAGCTGACGAAGCGAATCGCCAACGCCAAGCGCGGCCTGTTCGACGACGAACAAGACATTGAAGACCGCACGTAGAGAACGAAACCAAAAACCGCAACTAATACACCGACCGAAACCCACAACCATTCCGAATTCAGTTCAACCCCTAACCACTCACTTTCCTCCTACCCTGAATCCTCACCATGGCCATTCGCCGCATCGGTCAAATTTTTGTCGACCTCGGAATGATCACGGACGATCAATTGGAACTGCTGCTGGAAGAACAGAAGCGGCGGCCGGGGGAACTGCTGGGTAAAGTCGCCGAATCGCTCGGTTACATCACCGAGGAGCAGTTGGCTCAGGCGCTGGCCGAGCAAATGAGCATGCGTGTGGTCAACCTCGGCGAGTTGAACATCGAGCCCGACGTACTGGCCAAAGTCACCGAACCCATGGCGCAACTGTACCGCGTCATTCCCATCGAGTTCGACGACGACACGCTCACCGTCGCCATGTGCGATCCGCAAAAGCTCACCATTCGCGACGAGCTGCGGACCTTGCTGGGTTACAACATTAAAGCCCGGGTGGCCACTGAGCGGGACGTGCTCAAAGCGCTGGAAAAATTTTACACCACCGGCAGCGAAAGCGTGGAAAGCCTGGTGGCTAACTTGGAGGATGACGAAGACCTCCGCAAAGCGGCAGAAGGCGTCGATGACGGGCCGTTGGATTTAACCAGCGTGGAGGCCATGGCCGACAGCGCCCCGGTAAGGAAGTTGTTGAACATGGTGCTGTTGATGGCCATTCGCGACCACGCC
>DATJYL010000046.1 GCA_035499655.1 Pirellulales bacterium | reverse complement strand
AAAACCAATGTCAGTCCGCACCGCAAGTCGTTCCTGGAAAAGCTGAAGGACTATTTTGTGCCGGCGGAGGAAGAACAGCGGAAGGAGAAAAAGCGTGGGTAACGAATCTAAATCGAACGATCGGGATCAACCCCGCGCGGACGCTGGGAATGACGACAGCTTCGACAAAATTGTGCTGGGCGAGGCGGCGACGCCGGAATTGACCTCGGACCAGGAAATGGACGTGGTGCGCGCCGACATGGCTGAGGCGCGGGACAAAATGCTGCGGGCCCAGGCGGAGTTGGATAATTATCGCAAACGCGCCCGACGAGAGTTGGACGACGAGCGCCGCTATGCGGAAATCAACTTGCTGCGCGACCTGCTGCCGGTGCTAGACAACATTCATCGGGCGATCGACGCAGCGGGCAAGAACGCCGATGCGGGAGCGCTATTGTCGGGCATCAAAATGGTGAGCCAGCAACTAGACACTTTGCTGGAGCAGCACCACTGCAAGCCAATTGAGGCTGTCGGCCAGCCGTTTGATCCGGCCCAACACAACGCCGTCATGCAGCAAGCCGACCCGAAGAAGCCGGAAAACACGGTGCTAAACGTGGTGCAAACGGGCTTTCATCTGCACGACCGCGTGGTGCGACCGGCGCAAGTGATCGTTTCGAAGAAAGAGTGAATCGGCATGCCCACGTACGATTATGTCTGCGACGCTTGCGATCACGAGTTCGAGCAGTTTCAATCGATTACCGCTGATCCGCTGAAGAAGTGCCCCAAATGCGGCAAAAGGAAACTGCGCCGGCTGATCGGAACGGGAGCGGCGATCATGTTCAAAGGCTCGGGCTTCTATCAGACCGATTATCGCAGCGATTCGTACAAAAAGCACGCCGAGGCCGATAAACCAGCTTCGACCACTGGGGACACAAAAAGCCAAAGCAAAACGGTCGGCAAGACGGATTCCGGCGCTAGCGGAGTCAAAACCGAAAGCAAACCCGCTGCGGAAACTTCCGGCGGCAAGTCTGAAGGGAAAAAATCGCCGGCGAAAAAGAAACCGTAACGCAACGCCCCCCGGTCACGCCTGCCGAGTGAGCGACCATGGAAACCGTTTTTTCCGCCGCCGCCGTGATTTGCACGTTCGTGGCGCTGCCGCTGTGGATGTTTTTTTCGCTGCGGCAAAAGTCGATGGGAGAATTGATGTTCGGCGAGCGTGGGAAACGAACATCGCGGTCGGGATTGGGCAACGCCCTGATGGAGCTTGATCGACTGGTCACGCGGCCCTCCGTAGAATACCGAGTGAAAGCCGAAGACGAGGATCGGCTCGTGGAAGACGAAGCGGGGGGCGATTGATTGCGATTTTTCAAATCGGGGTCGCCCTCGAAAGTTAAAGCCATGTCGCGAATTCGCTGCCCCATTTGCAACGAAGAATTCGACCCGGAGCAATCGGCCGCCATGCCATTTTGCAGCGAGCGATGCCGGCGGATCGATTTGGGCCGCTGGCTGGATGAACGATATGCTTTGCCCATTGAGCGGCCAGAAGAAGAGCAGGATACTTCCGCACCCCCCGATGACTTGTGATGAATCGCATCGGGCATCTTTTCTGAGGGTATATTTCCTAAATTACCGTTCTTGCGTGGGGCTGCGCTGCTCGTATAATGCTCATCAACCCACTTTCCCTATTTTGTCTGGAAGGAGGTTGGCATGGCGGAGGAGCAAACACGCATACGCTACATTTCGTGGCTGGAACTGTTTCCGTGGCTAGGGCTAGTGCGGGCGGTTCGGTTGGCGTTTGCGCCAAGGATGCTTATTTTGGCCGCCTTGGGCCTGGCCGCCACCAACGCTGGTTGGGCCGTGATGGGGTGGATGTTTTCGGGGAGCAGCGACCGAAGCTTGGTGACGGTGCGCGAAACGGTGGAAGGGTTTCGCGAAATGCCCCAGGCCATGGTTTTGCCGGACGTAAGCATTCGGGTGCTCGATCCGGCCGACAGCGCGGCCCAGTTGCCGTGGAACCGCTTGAGCTATCCGTTCCGAGAATTATTTGAGTGGGACGTAACCGTCGCCTCGTTCACTTATTTGCTGCTGTGTGGCGTGTGGGCGCTGTTAGTGTGGTCGCTGTTTGGCGGGGCCATTTCCCGAGGCGCGGCTTTGTGGTTTGCTCGTGAAGATCGGTTGAGCTTTCGCCGCTTGCTGGGCTGGGGGGTTCGAAAGTGGCCGGCCTATTTCGGGGGGCCCATTTTTCCGTTGGTGGGTGTGCTGATTGCCGTGGTGCCGGTGGCCGTGCTGTGCATTTTGCTGAAGGCGCCCATCGGCGTCCTGGTCGTGGGGATCGTTTGGCCAGTAGTGCTGTTGTGTGGATTGTTTTTAGCGATTTTGCTGGTGGGATTGCTATTCGGGTGGCCGCTGATGTGGCCGACCGTGAGCGCGGAAGGGACCGACAGCTTTGATGCGCTGAGCCGCTCTTATTCTTACACGTATCAGCGTCCGGTGCATTATTTGTTTTATGCCGCGGTGGCCGGTGTGCTCGGAATGCTGGCCTGGATTGTAGTGCTGATTTTTGCCCGAGGGGTGATAACCTACAGCTATTGGGCGGCGAGTTGGGGGAGCGGCGCGGAGCGAATTCAAGAAATCCGACAGATTGCCGAGGCGCCGCCGGCTGTGGATGTTCCACCTGCGGTCACGGGTTTAATGGGTCCACCGGCGCCTGAAGTGAGCGGGCTGGTGGAAACGGGGAGCCGCGCGATCGGCTTTTGGGTGCGCGTGGTGAAGTACTTGGCGGTAGCTTATTTATTCAGCTATTTTTGGTGCGCCGCCACCTACATTTACTTCTTGCTGCGACAGGCCGTCGACGCCACGGAACTGGATGAGGTGGCCGTGGAAGAAGAAACCGAAGTTTACGGTCTGCCGCCGCTCGCCAGCGAGCCGGGAGCTTCGCCGCAAGTGGCGGATTCGCCGACGCCATGATTTTCGGCGACAGAATTTGATCGATCCTTCGACCCGCCGCAACGGCAACAGAGGCGAAAGGTACGATTAACCTTCGGACTTCATTTCTGTGGGTCTGGGAATCTCCGAGGGTCTCAGAATGTGTGTCAGCAGGCTTTGCATTTGTGCATCGAACTGACCGCGGGTCAGAACCACATTGCAGCCGGCGGTTTGGGCAGCGGCCAATTTTTGTTGGTGAACATGCGGGCCGAAGGCGATAATGGTTTGCGGCGGTGTGGCTAAGGCCTTCAATCGTGGCAGCAAACCAGATGGTTCGACGCCGGGCGAATTTAGATCCAACAAGACAACGCCCGCCTGTGGCGATTCTGTGATGAGCTTTGCTAACAGAGCATCCGCGGTGGCGGCAATTTCCATTCGAGCGCCCAATTGCCGTGCGATTCCGGCAACGCGTGAAGGAAACACGAGATCGTTTGTGAGAAAAGCGACCAGCATGAGATTTACCTACTGCTGTACAACTCACCGGCTAGTGGACAGGCCGGTTCTGACGAACGGACTAGAGATCGTCTCACGATCATGTAACGGCCCCGGCGCGCCGGGGTCCCCAGCCGCTGAGGACAGCGGCCACTACATCCGCTACACGTTTGTGGGATGCGCTCTAACGCCGATGTACCGGCCCGGTCTGGTCAAAAGGCTGGCTCAAAAGAACAACAACTAATTGACACCTTCGGGTCCGCGCACGGAACCCGCGATGGAAACGGCTTCCATTGCGGGGACGACGAAAATTTTTCCGTCGCCAATTTCGCCGTCCGAGCCGGTCCGGGCCACGGTGGTGATGGCTTCGATCGTGCGATCCAAAAAATCATCGTTGACCATGATTTCGAGGGCAATTTTGCGGAGCAAGTGGGTTTTGTATTCATGCCCACGATACATTTCGGTGCGGCCGCGTTGACGGGCATTGCCCTGAGCATCGCAAACGGTCATCCGGGTGACTTCCAGCTTGTGGAGCGCCTGGCGAACCGCTTCCAACTTCGTGGGTTGAATGATGGCGATGACGAACTTCATTGATGGTGGCTTTCACAGTGGAAGTGCAACCGATACGGTAGCGAAAAAAGCCCCGGGATGGCAACCCCGGGGCTTAAGAATCGCATTTCGAGGCGATGGTGTTTTCGAATGGATTGGGTTTATGGTTTTTTATCTCCGGTGTCGCTGTAGCGCATTTCGAAGATACCCCCGCCGCTGGGCGAAAGGCGCAATTGCAAATGGGCGTCGAGCACTTTGCCAATGCGGGCGGAACTTTCGGTCAAGTGGTCGCGGGTGTAATCGTCCAGCTTGACGTTGCTGGCCAGCAGCTTATTCATGCGATCCTGAAGGGATTTTAGCTCGGCAAAGGCCACGGTTTGACAATCGGCAGGGGCTGACGTATTGCCCATCGCCAGATTGGCCAAACGTGTGAGATATTGCCGCTGTAAATTGCGGCGCAAGCTGCTGATGGCTGGTTTGCGGTTTGTAAAATCGCCGCCTTGCAAAGTATCGAGCTCCGAGAAAATGGACTTCGTTAAACCGTCGATGAGGTCCGGCGTGGTGAACGCATCTTGATCGGCGGGGACTTTTAGCTCGCTGTCATGCAGCCGATCGAGGGTGAGGGAGGAGAGTAACTGATCGAGAATACGACCCTGCCACATCGAAATGACCTCGTGGACAGGGTAATCGTTGCGGAGCGGCACTTCGGCCCCCCAATGGTCCCAGCGCGAGGCCGACAAGTGGTTGTACAAATCGGGCGGGAATTGGAAGGGTTTGTCATTGAACACTTCGGCCTCGACCAGTTCGAGGGCTTCTTTTTGTTTTTTGGGATCTACGACCACGTACGGCGCGGGAGCATCTTTATCGCCCTTGTGGCTGCGATTGACGTACACGCCGCCGACGTATCGTGAGGCAAAATACATGGCCCGGCCATACTGGGAGAGCAATATGCCGAACGCCTCGCGGGCTTTTTCGTAACCTTCGCCTTCTTTGACGACCCGGTCGACAATTTTCGGCCACAGATCGGCAATCAATTCGGCCCGCTCTTTGGCGTAGGCGATATTGTCACTGCCCAAATCGTAACGGTTGACCAGCGGATCGCTGTCGATGCCACGAGTATCTTCGTCGGTGGCGTATTGCAGGGCGGGTTCACCGCTGCGGGACGTAATTTTGTCCAGCGATTTTTTCTCGCCATCGGGCGTGTAACCGTATTCAATGGCCCAAATATCGTAGGGGCCAATGGTAGTGGAAAAATAATCGCCTTGCGTTTTCCCCTTGGGCACGATGTGCGCGGGGGCGTAATCCATGACCGAGGCGACGAGCGCTTGGTCTTTCATCTTTGCAGGATCGTTAATTTCTTCCAGCGAGTGATAGGCACTGGCCTTAAAGTTGTGTCGCAGACCCAAGGTGTGGCCGACTTCGTGCATGGTCACTTCTTTGAGACCTTGCATAATCATGCGATCTTCCTCGGCATTGGTCTTGGCTTTATCGTCGCTATCCGCTTTGGCCATTAACACGGTGCTGCCGAGGGCAAAATCCAAGGCGCGGCCGGTCGACAAATCGCAGGCCGGATAGTAACCGCGCTCCGCATTTTGGCGATGCACTTGCTCCTCGTACGATTTCAGATCTAGCGGGCCGCCCGTCATGGCGGCAATGCTGGCCGGCGTGAATGTTTCGTACTCGGTGCTCCAATACTGGAGGAAATCGGCGTCGAAAATAATGCTGGCGTTAAGAATTTGCCCGTTCGTGGGATTCACACGGGAAGGCCCCATTGCGAATTTAGCGCTGGAGGTAATCCAGCGGAAGGTGTTGTAGTTGATATCTTCGGGGTCCCAATCGGCGTTGTCGGGCTGCTGGCGAACTTCAATGGCGTTTTCGAAGCCCGCCTTTTCAAAGGCTTTGTTCCATTCCAAAATGCCCTCGCGGACGGGAGCCCGATACTTATATGGAATGGTTTTTTCCAGCCAGAAGATGATGGGTTTTTTCGGCGGGGATACATCGGCGCTGGGGTCTGCCTTTGCTAAATCCCAGCGGTTGATGTAGCGGACGAAGCGTTCTTCATCGCCTTTGATCGAGTAATCTTTGATCACGCTCAGGAAATATCCCACCCGGTCGTCCGCCAGCCGCGGATGGTAGCCGTTTTGCGGCAGATAACTGATGGAATAATGCACGTTGATGGTGGCGCCGCGGGTGTCGGAAACCGAATCGATTTCAGTACTGCCGCTGGAAGCGTACGTGGCAGCCACTTCCAACTCGTCGTTATCGGCGAACCCCTTCGTGGTGGCCCACGTGGAACGCTGAGAAGAAAACGAAAAGCCGGTCAACATTTGCGAGATTTCCGGCAGGTCGGTCATGAACACCTGGTTCAAATCGACCACGTAAGCGCCCGACGGGCTGGTGGTGACAATCGGGAGACTGAACAGAACGCTATCGGTGTATGCCAGTTGAACGGCCCGTTCTTCAGGGCTTCCCTTGGCGGCGGTAAAGCGCACATTACGGCGAACCACTTGGATATAGTCGTCTGTTTTGCGGAATTGCCAAATCCAATCGTCGCCGAAGTTCCAACTCATGCCGGCCAACAGCATGTCGTGGCCGATGCCGCGGGCGATGGAAATGACTACGATGAAATCTTTGTTCAATTGGCCGGGGGATAATTCGGCATAGAGCGACCCACCCTTTCTCCGCAGCTTAATCAAGCCGGGAATGGGGTCGTCGGCATCTTTGAAGAACTCCGCATAAGGAGGGAACTTGGGTTTTTTCGCCGAGCCTCGTTCGGAATCGGAATGTTTGGAGGAGGAAGAACCGGAATCGGAATCTTCGTCTTCGGACTTGGATTCGGCGTCCGATTTGGCGTCTTTGGCCTCGGTTTTTTGGGCGGGCTTATCGCCGTCGGATTTCGATTCGGCGGCTTTTGCTGCGGTGTTGAGCCACAAAACGGTGACGGCCATGGCCGCCAAGCCAAATAAGAAGGGGCGGATAGAATCGCGGAGGGTGAGCATCGATACAGTTCCTCAAACAGAAAGGGACAAGTCGCGGGTGGGTTGCGAAATCTGCAAGGCAGAAGCCGGACCGGGCATGGCGAAGAAGTATGCGGGCCAATGCCCGTGGCTCGCCGTTATCCTTAGCGCATTTTACGTGTATTACGATTCTGGAAACAAGCCAGTTCTTTACTTGGGACCATTTGAATGAGGGAAAGCGGTTTGGCTCGACCGTCACCGCCGGGTTACAGGTGAATTGTCCAATGGCCCGTCGTAGGAACAGCCGACGTGGAAGCCAAACTCCATTATATTTAACCGAGCGGCGGCCCAAAACGGATCGCCAAGCCCAAGGGAGGAAAAGCGGTCGGTTATGCTCGATAACCCCTACAATCTGTCCCCAATCCTCGCATATTACCCGACTGATTGTCAGCCTACTGGGGCGCCAGAATCCATTGCCGATGGGGGCTTTAGCGGATCGCGGATTTGGCGGGTGCAGACCCAACGGGGCGTCCTCTGCCTGCGCTGTTGGCCGAGTGAATATCCGGCCCAGCGACTGGCTTGGATTCATGGAATTCTGGCTAGAGTTTACTCGGGCGGATTTTGCCTCGTGCCGGTGCCCATTCGGGCCATATCGTGTGACACTTTTGTGTGCCGGAACGGCTATCTGTGGCAATTGGAGCCTTGGCTGCTTGGGAAGGCGCAGGTTGATAACGCTGGGCTTCAGCCCATAAGTCCGGCGCGGGTAGAAAGTGCGGTCACCGCTCTGGCTGAATTCCACATCGCCGTGGCGGCTGACCCGGCTAACCATCTTCCGGATGGCCCGCCTCCAGGAATTGTTCAACGGCTTGCCCAATTGAACGCATTGCAATCGGGCGGACTGGATCGGCTTAGCGAGGCAATCGCCTCCAAGCGGCACGTTTGGCTGGAACTGGCTGAGCGTGCGGTTCCGCTGCTGGCGGCGTTCCGATTGGTGGCGCCGGCAAGGGGCGAAAGATTGCGTCAGGCCGCCCAACAATGTGTGGCTATTCGACCATGTATTCGCGACATCCACCGCGAACATGTACTGTTCGAAGGAGATCGGGTAACTGGAATTGTCGATTTTGGCGCGATGCAGCCGGACAACGTGGCGTGTGATATTGCGCGATTGCTGGGGAGCATGGCCGGCGATGATGCGGCATTGTGGCAGGCCGGCCTGCAAGCATACCAGCGGCTGCAAGCGCTTTCCGAAGTGGAACGTCCATTGGTGCAGATTTACGATGAAAGCAGCACGCTGCTGTCGGGCATTCACTGGCTGCAATGGGTGTTCGCCGAGGGGAGGCAATTTGAGAATCGCCAGGGGGTGCTGATGCGTTTTGAGGAAATCCTGGGGCGTTTGATTCGTTTGGCGCAGCGAAAATCGCACGGCGAAGGCGTGATAGTATGATTTTATGGGCGTATGTGGAGTTGGCGGCAGCGGACACTGTAAAATCAAAATTGACCACTTTGTCGGCCGCTTGATACAGTAACGCACCTTGGCGTTAATCTGGTAAATTGCAAATCGTGATAAGAAATGGCGAACTTGCGCAACCCTTACCGCGGATTTATTTGGACGGCGTGCCTCGCGGCGCTGGCGATGTTGCTTGTTGGCACTAAGGCTAAAGCCCAGTTGACGCAGCTGCAGCCGTTGGATTCGCTCTCCAATTCCGCCAATGGCCCGGGTGGCGAAAAGCTGAAGGCCTCGGGCTTTTTTACGCCTGCAGAAAACGGCAAGCCGGCCATGCTGTATGTGACGGCCGAATTGGCGCCCAGTTGGCACACGTACTCGATCACACAGGCAGCGGGCGGGCCGAACAAAACGCGGCTCAAGGTTGCCACATCCGCGGATTACAAGGTGACAGGCGATTTTCATGCGAAGCCGGCGGCGGAAATTCATCACTACGAAGATATTTGGCCTGGATTGGTAGTGGAGGAACACGAAGGACGGGTGACTTGGAGCGCGCCGTTGGAGATTGCCGCCGGGGTCAACGTGGCCAAGTTGGAAATTCCCGGCGCGGTGTATGCCCAGGTGTGCGCGAAAGATTGCTTGCCGCCGACGGACTATAAATTCGTGGCGCGACTGGCAACGAGCAAAGACATTGAATCGCTCAAGAATCAATCGACCGGTCCTAATAACGAAAGTCCGTCTAAAGGCCCGCCGCAAGGGGCGACGGAAAATACGCAGCCAAGCGTGGCCCAAAACCCGTCGTTCAACCCCTCGGCTCCGACGGCCATGAAAGGGGTGGTTGCGGCGGTGGAAGCGGCTCCGGGCAAATCGCTGGCAGCGGTGCTGCTGTCGGCCTTTCTCGGCGGAGTCATCTTGAATTTGATGCCGTGCGTCCTGCCGGTGATTGGGCTGAAGCTGCTGACATTTGTGGAGCAAAGCCACCAGCATCGGAGCCGTGTTTTTTTGCTGAATGTGTGGTACACGCTGGGGTTGATGTCGGTATTCATGGTGTTGGCGACGTTGGCTTGCGGGGCCAGCTTGGGATTGCGTTCGGAGAATTTGTCGTGGGGCGAACAATTCAGTTCCACGGCGTTCAATATCGTGATGAGCGGCGTGGTGTTTGTGATGGCGCTGAGTTTCCTGGGGGTGTGGGAAATTCCGATTCCGGGGTTTGTCGGGAGCGGCCTGGCGGCGGAAGCGGCCACCCACGAGGGAGCGGCCGGGGCTTTCGCCAAGGGAGTGTTGTCGACCGTGCTGGCCACGCCGTGCAGCGGACCGTTTTTGGGGCCGGTGTTTGGGTTCACGCTGCAGCAATCGCCGGGGGTCATCTACTCGATATTTGCGGCCATCGGCCTGGGGATGGCATCGCCGTATTTGGTGATTGGGGCCTTTCCGCGGCTGATTCGCTTTTTGCCCAAGCCCGGCGCGTGGATGGATACGTTCAAGCAGATCATGGGTTTTGTGTTGCTGGGGACGGTGGTGTTTTTGTTCACGTTTTTGAATCGGGATTATGTGGTGCCGACGTTCGGCATGTTGATTGGATTGTGGGCGGCTTGTTGGTGGATTGGCCGGACTCCGCTGACAGCTGAGTTCGCCCAAAAGCTGAAAGGCTGGGTCCAAGGCGGGGTGATTGGCGCAGTGGCGGGTTACGCATCATTTGCGTTGCTGTTGCCGCACGCATCACTGTTGCCTTGGCAGCCGTTTTCGGCGGAGGCCTTGGCGAAATATCGGGCGGAAGGCAAAACCGTGATGGTCGATTTCACTGCCGATTGGTGCCTGACGTGCAAAACGAATTTGAAATTCGCCATTGAAACCGACAACGTGCGAAAACTGATTCAGGCGAACAATGTGGTGCCGCTATTGGCCGACTGGACGCACGATTCGCCGGAGATTAAGGATGCGCTGGCGGCATTGCGGTGGAACTCGATACCGGTGTTGGCGATTTTTCCCGCCGACCGGCCCGACAAACCGATTGTGCTGCACGATTTGATCACGCAAAGCCAGTTGCTGGAGGCGCTGGAGCAGGCGGGGCCATCGCAAGCGATCGTGGCCGACAAACAAACGGCGATGCAGTGAATTGGTTCTATCCAAGCACCCTCACCCCGGCCCTCTCCCGTCGAGGGAGAGGGAGACAAGGCAAAGCCGGCTAAAATCCACCCGGTGCGCAGAAAGTGAGCAGGTGGGACGGGAAGTGAATTCTAATGTTCCGCGCACAATCGTGTGCTAAACTATTGTGTGCTGGCGGGTTGATGCGCAGGCGGTATCTTTAGGCGGACCGCGGCGCGCCAGTTGCAGCTTTTTTGAAACTCATCGTGGCTGGTCATGAGGACCGGTTAAGAATCCCCGGCCGAAGAAGTTTAAGCAGTGGCCGGGGACAACGGGCCAATCGAATTGGAGCGCGATTCGGCTCGACGCCTCCCCGGGCCAGAGGCCGGGGCTAAACCGGAGTCTCTGACATGAAATCGTTTTGGCATCGCAGCACCGCCACGTTGTGGGCGGCTGTGGCATGGGCCGCGTTGATTGGTTCGGCAGGAATTCTCACTTCGCACGCTGCCGATTCGGCACAAACGGCGAGCGCAATAGCAGATGCTAAACCGGCCAGCGTCGCGGAGAACGGGGCGGCAAGTTCGAGTAGTTCGGCCAGCGCCAATCAGCCGGCAAGCACACAGACTGCTTATCCGGAAAAGGCGTTGCCGGCCAAGGTGCTGTTTATCACCGCCAAGAACTCGCCCGACTGCGACAAGGTGCTGGGCAAGTTGAACTGGCCCAACGGCGATTTCGACAAGATGCGGGCGGCCGGGTGGAAAATCGGCAAGGGCCCGGGCAATCATTTGCAAATTGTCGACAAGGACGAAGTGCCCGATCTGCTGAAACAGCTTGGCAAGCAAGAGTTCCCGACCGTGGCCAGCGTCGACAAGGACGGCCAGGTGGTGCGTTACTTCCGGTTCGGCTGCACCACGCCTTTGGACATGTGGACGTTTGGGTTTTTAGCCAAAGGGATTGACGAGCGGCCGGCCGGGTTTGTGATGGAAGCGGCGAAGGTCGAATGGACGGGCCATTATCCGCTGCGCGGCAATCATTGGTCGGTGGAAGGAAATTGGAACCCGACGAAAGAGGAAACCGTGGCGCATTTGCACGGCCCGAACCACCAGGCGCAACTGCAGCCAGAGTGGCATATTGAAGATTGGTCGCTGGAAGAGCTGCGATCGCTGCACGATGATTTGCATGAGAAGTACGACACGGGCACGTACAACGGGGGCGGATTGGATAATTCCAGCAGCGGCGGGGCGGATTATCTGAAGTTCAAAGGGAAAGGGTAGGCAGTGTCAGGTGATCAGTGGTCAGTTGTGAAGCCCAGGGGTTGCAACCCCTGGGCTTTTTTGATCAGTGGATTGCGATTTGATAAACAGTTCCCATTGCGGAAACTGTCCTGGCTGGGGTTTGCGTTTTGTAGCAATTACAATCGCTGCTGAAGTGGCGTGAAGTTTTCGGGAAATGCGGCTGCTAGCGGCGGCGAAAAACTGGTTTAAGTGCCGCGGCTCATGGCGGCCTGAGAGCTGCAATCTTAAAATGAAGGCAGACGGAAATGCAGATTCGTGGGTCGTGGCAATGAAGCGCGACTCGACGTGAGAATAAATTGGCGCGGCCGGAATGCGACGGTCGCTCGACCGTCGGTTCGAAATTCCGCGACGGCCCACCGATTTGTTCGGCGAATGGAATCGCCTCCTACACGCTTAGACCTTGTCTAAGGAGGCGCCAGATGAGCGATCCGGTTCAACACGGAGCAGCAAAATTACAGTCGTCGGCGATGGTGGTGGCGGCGTTCATCACCACGCTGGGAGCGATTACGGCGGCGTGCATTCAAACCGGGTGGATTAGCAAGCCACCGGCGGGGACGATTGTGCAGGCGCCGGCCCGGGTAGCGCCGGCCGCGTTTTTGGGAACGATTGAGCCGTACGCTGACAAGGCGGGCGATGTGCCGCAAGCCGATGTTGGAAGCGTCGCGCCGCAGCCGATTGAAAACGAGCTTGGCGGCAATGATCTGCGAGGGAGTGTTCTTCCAAGCGGTTTGCTTCCAAGCAGTGGCGGCAAGGCTCCGCTGCTGCCGGCACAAGCGTGGCCCGGGCAGACCGCATCGCCAGCCACGCTGCATCAAAGCACGACGCAGCCGAATTCGTTGCAGTCGGGCGTTTTGTCACGGGGCGTGATCCAGCCGGACGCTTTGGTGGTGCGTTTGGACAAAGCGCCGGCGAGCGGCGTGATGCAGCAGGCGTCGTTCAACGTTGCGGCGCCGAGCGTGGCAGCAGCGAGCCCACTGGGTACAGATAGCCTGCCCCCGCCGCCATCGTTTTCCGGGTCGGAGACCAGGCAGATGGCCGGGTATTCGCCGGCTGCAGCACGGGAGACCACTTTACTAGCGGACGATGCGGCGGTTAAGATTTTGCCTTCTCCCTGGTCGTTTTTGACGCAGCCGAGCGGCAGCGATGTGCCGGATGCACCCAAGGCGGCTAAAAAGCTGGATTGGGGAGCGGTGACCCGATTTTTTACGGGCCATGAATAGGCTAGGCCCCGCGTTCGAAATCCGAAGCACGAGATTTCGATGCAACATTGAAACGCGCATTTCACCATGAACCTACTGGTGGGTTTGGCCAGCGTCGCGGTGATTGTGGGTCTGCTGGTCGATGCGTTTGAGACGACGGTTTTGCCGCGGCGGGTAACGCACCGGTTTCGGTTTGTCCGATTGTTTTACGTCACTACCTGGAAATGCTGGCGCGGCATTGGGCTGTGGGTGCCGACGGGCAAATGGCGGGAATCGTTTTTGAGCCTGTTTGGACCGTTATCGCTGTTGACGTTGTTGGCGACGTGGGTGATTGGATTGATTTTTGGTTTCGCGCTGTTGCACTGGTCGCTGGGCACGACGGTGCATTCGCCGGACAGCACGATTTCGTTTGTGACGTATTTGTATTGGAGCGGGAACACGTTTTTCACGCTGGGCTACGGCGACGTGACGCCGGTGAGCTCGCTGGGGCGGGTGCTGGCCGTGGGCGAAGCCGGAATAGGGTTTGGATTTTTGGCGCTGATCATTGGTTATTTGCCGGTGATCTATCAGACGTTTTCGCGGCGGGAAGCGATGATTGCGCTGCTGGATGCCCGGGCCGGCTCGCCCCCCAGCGCCGCGCAACTGCTGTGGCGTGTAGGAAAGGCGGGAGATATTCCGGCGGTGATGCCGTTTTTGGCGGAATGGGAACGGTGGTCGGCCGAGTTGCTGGAAAGCCATTTGTCGTTTCCGATGCTGAGCTTTTATCGCTCGCAGCACGACAACCAATCGTGGCTGTCGTCGTTGACGGCGGTGCTGGATACGTGCGCGGTATTCATCGCGCTGGTGAAAGATCATAATCCGTTTCAGGCGCAGTTGACGTTTGCGATTTCGCGGCATGCGGCGGTCGATTTGTCGCTGGTGTTGAAATGTCCGCCGCTGACGGAATACCACAATCGCCTGCCGGCCGAACGGCTGCAACATTTGCGCGAAGCATTGCAAGGCGTGGGTTTTGTCCTCCAGGAGGGGCATCTGGCCGACGCCAAGTTGGCGGAATTACGCAGCATGTACGAGCCGTTTGTGAATGGCCTGAGCAAGCGATTGCTGTTCAACTTGCCGCCGTTTGTGCACGAACGGAACATTGCCGACAACTGGCAACGCAGCGCTTTGAAACGGGCCCCGGAACTGAGCAGCCTTGCGGCGCCCTCGACCGGCGACACGCATTTTTAAGGCGGTCGGCGGCGGTGTTGCGCAAAATCGAGCGGCATGGATAGCCCGGTGGTGGGTATGCTAAACCGCAAGCGGATTGCGCGTTCAGTGCTGCGGAGTATTCTATACTTCTGTGTGTGGCGCTTGTTCCGATTGGGCAATCCATTGGTGCGATGATGAAACGCCGTCGATTTCTGTTTTGGATTAGTTTCGGCATGTTCACGCTGGCCGAAAAGCTGCGCATTACCGGGCTGGATAAACTGGCCGCCGCCACGATTGGCATGGCGGATTCATCAGGCGATGCAACTGCGGCAAGTGCGACTGAATCAACGACGCCCACTTCACCGCCTGAACATTGGACGGCGGCGGAAAATCAAACGTGGCGGTGGTACGAGCGCGAAAATTACATAGACGGTCATTGGAAGTTGACCGGCGTCACCACGCCCGTGAATAAAGAAACCGGCGAGGCCTATACGGGCCGGGCGGGATATTTGAATGAGATGGAAGTTCCGGCGGAAATGCGGCTGGCCAGCAAGCAGCCGGTTTTCGCCGAAGATGCCACCGACAACAGCCCGCAGGACAAAGTGCATCAACCGGATGCGGCGCGGATTGCCCGGCACGGCCGACCGCCCAGTAAATGGCTGCGGAGCCTCAACGCCAGTGAGCTGCGGATTTGGTTGAAGACGATCGATCCGCCAGAAGCGGGCGTGAGCGGCATGACGTACTGGACGCATTTGACGCGCGATCATTTTTTTGACGCGGACAAAATCGCTGGGCTGACGATTGACGAGCAGGCCAAGTTGCACGCCGCGGCGCATGCGGGGTATTGAGAGGAAATAATTCAATCCCGGCACCCTCACCCTGCCCTCTCCCAGAGGGAGAGGGTACTGCAGTCATTCCCACACCGCGCCCTGTGGACCGGCGGCGATGTGGCCAATTTGCCAACTTTCCAGGCCGCATTCGGAAAGTTGGGCGCGGATGCTGTCGGCGTAATACGGGCTGACGACCATCACCAGGCCAAGGCCAAGGTTGAAGACCTGATCCATTTCGGCCTGATCGACTTCGCCCAATCGTTGCAGCCAGCCAAAGACCGGCGGGACGGTCCAGGAGCCGCGGCGGATAATGGCCCGACGGTTTTCCGGGATGATGCGGCCTAAATTTTCCAGCAGACCGCCGCCGGTAATGTGGGCAATGCCGTGGACGACTTCTTTCACCGTGTAATGGCTGAGGATGCGGCGGACAACTTTGGCGTAAATGCGGGTGGGAGTGAGGAGCACGTCGCCGACGGAGCCGCCGAGCGCTTCCACCACGTCGCCGGGTTTATGCCCGGCGAGATCGAACACGATTTTGCGGGCCAAGCTATAGCCGTTGGAGTGCAAGCCACTGGAGGCGACGCCGAGAATGGCATCGTCGTGCTCGATGGCGCGGCCATCGATCAGGCGGCTCCGCTCCACCACGCCGACGCAAAAGCCGGCCAGGTCGTAATCGCCGGGGGCATACAGATCGGGCATGATGGCGGTTTCGCCGCCGAGCAAAGCACAATCGGCTTCCAGACAGCCGTTGCTGACGCCTTCGACCAGTTGCTCTAAAAGGGGCGGATTGTCGTGTGACATGGCCACGTAATCGAGAAAGAACAGCGGCTCGGCGCCGCAGCAAAGGGCATCGTTCACGCTCATGGCCACCAGATCAATGCCGACGGTGCTGTGCCGGCCCATTTGCTGGGCGACTTTCAGCTTGGTGCCGACGCCGTCGGTGCAACTGACCAGCACCGGTTGCTCGTAGCGGCGGGCGAACAAATGATTGGCGAAATCGAGCTGGAACAGCCCGGCAAAACCGCCATCGAGCGGCAAAACGCGGGGGGTGAAGGTGCGGTGCAAGAGCGGGGGCAGCCGAGCCATGCTTTGGCGGTAAAGCTCCAGATCGACGCCGGCATCTTTGTAGGTTGCTTTGGACATTTTGGCTGACGCGAGCCGGTTTTTTCACCACGGAGACACAGAGACACGGAGCCAAAGCGGGCACCGGTAATCGGAGTGAGTCAGGATTTTACGTTGGGTTGAGGGATGGAAAAAGGGGTGGAGGCGAGAGTGGAAAAACCGTGCCGGAAAAGTTTCCGCAGACTGTTCGGGCTGCGGGAATCTGATATTCTTTGGATGCCGCACAAGCGTGACGAGGGGCGGAGAATTTCTCGAATGGGTACGTTTTTTTTGCTCCGGATCGATGACGGAGGCGGTTGAAGTGGTATGCTAAGTTGGCATTGGATCAGACGACCGAGTTTCGGTTTCCTGCCGTGCGGCGGCCAACTCGCCGGCGCCGCATGTTTCTTGCAGGAATGAGCCATGCCTCCAGATGTTCCTCGTCCATCGACCTCGTCCCCCGAGATAACGGAAACCGCGATGCTGCGTCCCGCATCACCTTCGCACACGCATCCTGCGTTGCAATTTACCCATCCGCTGCCGTATGGAGCGATTTTGCACGACGACGGCGTGCAGTTTGTGGTGTTTAGCCGCTCGGCCACGGCGATGCGGCTGTTGTTGTACGATCGAGTGGATGATCGGGAACCGGCGGAGGTCATTCCGTTCGATCACGAAACCGACCGTTGGGGCGATTTGTGGAGCATTTTTTTGCCGGGCATCGGCGCCGGGCAATTGTACCACTTTCAGGCTGATGGCCCATTCGATCCGGAGCAAGGGCAGCGGTTTAATGGGAAGTGCCGACTGATCGATCCTTACGCAAAGGCCCTGGCCGGCGGTTTCCTGCCCAGCGACGACGGCATTATTCGGCCGCCGAAGTGCGTGGTGATTGACGATTTATTCGATTGGGAGAACGATCGCCATCTGCGACGTCCCTTGGCGGATACGGTGATTTACGAATTGCACGTGCGGGGTTTCACCCGCGACGCCACCAGCGGCGTGCAGCGGCCGGGCACGTATTTGGGCGTAATCGAAAAAATTCCGCATTTGAAATCGCTGGGCGTGACGGCGGTGGAGTTGATGCCGGTGCATGAATTCCCGATGGAATCGCCCTGGGGACAAAAGCTGGAGCGGCCCAATTATTGGGGATACGATCCACTGGCGTTTTTCGCGCCGCACCAAGGTTATTCAGCCGGTAATGAGCCGGGCTGCCAGGTGAATGAATTCAAGCAGATGGTGAAGGCCCTGCACGAGGCGGGCATTGAGGTGATTTTGGACGTGGTGTTCAATCATACGGCCGAAGGGAACGAATTGGGCCCCACGCTGAGCCTGAAAGGGCTGGAGAACCGGGTGTATTACATGCTGGGGAACGGGGGAAGTTTTTATCGGAATTTCACCGGTTGCGGCAATACGATCAACGGCAACCATCCGATTGTCCGCGAAATGCTGTTTTTGTGTCTGCGGAATTGGGTGCAGAATTATCACATTGACGGGTTCCGGTTCGATTTGGCTTCGATCCTCAGCCGCAATCGGCACGGCGAGATTATCGCCAATCCGCCGGTGGTGGAAATGATTGCCGAAGACCCGCTGCTGGCCGACACCAAGGTGATTGCCGAAGCCTGGGATGCGGCCGGCGCGTACCAAGTGGGATCGTTTGCGAATTTGCGGTGGGCCGAATGGAACGGGCGCTATCGAGATGAATTGCGGCAATATTGGCGCGGCGATGCGCACCTGCTGGGCGGCATGGCCACGCGGCTGGCCGGCTCGGCCGATTTATACCAGGCGGGCGGGCGGCAGCCGTATCACAGCATTAACTTCGTCACCTGCCACGACGGCTTCTCGCTGAACGATTTAGTCAGCTACTCGATGAAGCACAACGAGGACAACGGCGAAGGCAACCGCGACGGCGACAACAACAGCTACAGCGCGAATTACGGCGTGGAGGGCCCATCGCGCAAAAAAAATATCGAAGCCATTCGCCAGCGGCAGATCAAAAACTTTTTAGCCACGCTGCTGTTAAGCCAGGGTGTGCCGATGCTATTGGCCGGCGACGAATGCCGGCGCACGCAGCGCGGCAACAACAACGCCTATTGCCAGGATAACCAGGTGTCGTGGTTCGATTGGTCGCTGGTGGAGCAACATCCGGATTTGATTCGGTTTGTGCAATCGCTGGTGATGTTTCGACGGAGCAACCCCACGCTGCGGCGGCGCAACTTCCTGAGCGGCATTTCCGCGCGGCAGGGCGAGTTGCCGGACGTCAGTTGGTTCGATCCGGCCGGGCACGGCATCGATTGGAAAAACGGGGAGCAAGGGCTGGTTTGCATTTTCGGCGCGCCGATGGGGAGTAATGAGCAGGCCCGCCACGTGATGCTGATGCTGAATCCGATTGGCCAGCCGCGGGAATTTATGGTGCCTGACCTGGTACGCACCGTTCGGTGGCGTCGGTTTATTGACACGGCTGCGGAATCGCCTGCGGATGTCTTCCCCAATCTGGATGGCCCACCGCCGCCGCTTAGCGGCCCAATTAAATTGGCCGAGCGGTCGCTGGTGTGCTACGTGTCGGGGTGATTTTCGGCGCATTCATTGCTCGCGGCTTGAGGCCAATGGGCTTGCTCGTGCATGTCTCAAACCCTGCAGCGGATGTGGTAGCCGCTGTCCCCAGCGGCTGAGGACAGCCGCCGCTACATTGTTGTGATAAATGTTCTAATCACGGGTCTGCTCCCACGGTTGCAAAGGCCTTCGTGAGCAATCTCTCAACCGACCGACACGGTCGGGCTAAATAGCCGTTCTAAATGGGCCTGTAACATTGGCGCGGCAATTGCGCTTATCTCCTTGGGAGGGCCATGCATGTCGCCTGGCCCGCCAATCAAAACTGCTTTTTAGCACAGGAGATACGACGATGTTTACTTTCTGCTTTACGACCGTTGCGGCCGCTGCATTGCGGCGGAATCGCGAAACTTCAAAAGCCACTCGGAAGACGACTTTGGCCCTGCGGACGGTCCGTCTGGGGCTGGTTGCTGCGGCGATGCTGGCGATGGCCGGCATGGCCCAGGCGGGCGGTCTTAGCCTGCATTCGATGGGAAGTTCGATGGGTAGCTTTTCCAACATGGCCAGCCACAGTAGTGGCGGCGGAATGTTCAGCCAATCGAACGCATCGAATTCGATCAAATTCAATCAGTCCGGCGGCGATAAGTTCGGTTCGAATAAGCCGATTGGGATGAACAACAGCAATGGCATTAGCACCACAGCCAAGAATACGACCAAGCTCGATGACGGCGTGAAACTTCAGGCCGCCAACCAAGGCCTGGGTTCGCTGAAGCAGAACGGAAACAAGCTTTCCGGATTAAATAGCGGCAAACTGAATACAAATAAATTTGCCGGTATGAATAGCGACAAGCTGAAGAACTTTAGCAGCATGAAAGGCGACAAAAATTCTTGCGATCCGTGCCATTGCCACTGCTGCTCGTGGTGGTACTGCTGGAATTACCCGTGCTGGTGCCCGCTGTACAGCTGCAGTTGCGGCTGCTACGACGATGTGCCGGTCGTGGAGTGCGACCAAGGCTATGATTTGCAACTGTTAGCGGTGCGGACCCTGGACAGCGGCGATCCGGATCAGCAACTTGGCCCGGCGTTTCGGGTGTGGTTCCGCAACAATAGCGAAGTGGCCATCAATCATCCGTTCAACGTGCTGATTTTGGCCGCCCGCGATGCCCAGCCGACCGCGGACCTGCCGCAAGCCGGCGTGCGAGTGAATTCAATCGATGCCGGCCAAACCCTGGCGGTGGACATCCGGCTGCCGGTGGATGCCAATCAGCCTGGATTCCCGATGCTGCACGTGCTGGTCGACAGCCATCGTGAAATCGCGGAAGTGAACGAAGACAACAACGGCCTGGTGATTAATCGTGCGGATATTCTGCCTGTGGACATGGCTCAAGCCAGCAACGGCGGGACCACGCCGGATGGCGCGGCCACCACACAGACCGCGACGGATACCCCTGCCGGCGCCCCAGCGGCTCCGCCGACCACCAACGGCACGGCGGCTCCTAGTGGAACGCCAACTGCCACGGGAACCACCGACACCGCGGCTACGGGCGGAACCACTTCGCCAGCCAATGTGGCGGGGAATTCGACGATTCCGGCGGCCATGCAAGGTGTGGTTGCGAATTGAGGTAAAAGTACTCCGGCCGATCGATCGTGGTCGGTCGGGAGCCGCGGCTTCCTAACGGCCGCGGATGAGGTAGTCGGTAACGAACGAAAACGCCCTTCCCCCCTTCCCTGCCCGGCCGTGTGTTGTAGCCTTTGGCGAACCACACGGCCGGTTCTTTTTGTAAAGAGAAAGCCAGGGCTTGTCCGGATAGAGCGGGATCGCCCCCCGGGCTGACCAAATTATTTTGCTGAGATTAAACGGCATTGCTGAGGTTGGGCCGGGGCCGATTTTTTTTGCAAAAAACATTTGGGCCGCTTGATTTGGCGCTGCATGGCGCTTAGGCTGAACGCTCTTGGGTTGAGGCAACGGATCGTGGGAAAGTAGACAGTGGGATCTCAAGGGGCAGAGGGGAGAGCATCGGCTGCCGCGGAACCAGCGGCTTTCAGGCCGATGCATTGGCAATTTTGAAAAATGTCGTGGCGGGCCTTCAGGCGGAGCAGTTCCGGCAAGGCAT
>DATJYL010000045.1 GCA_035499655.1 Pirellulales bacterium | reverse complement strand
GTGATTTTACGTTTTTCTTCGGTCTGCTGAATGTACCAGTCGTCAGAATAATTCTGACGACTCCACTATCATTCAGCATCTTAAACCCTTATTAGATATATGTTTTCGTGTTTGCAGGTCACGTCGCTAATTTTTTCAATTGGTTTCGTACGGTAGGGGTCATAGTAAAAAGTTTCGAAATTGGTTCAGGGATTTACGAATTGAAAGTCGTTTGCAAACTTCTCATGCCCCAGCACTTCGGGCGATGCATATACGCTCAGCGGCGTGAGACATTGCAGAAACGCGGGGGATTTTGCCGTCGAACCCACGTGACCGACTACCGCCCATCCCAGCAACTTGAATTTATTATCAATGTGACTGCCGTCGATTTGGTTATCCAAGCAGTTGGCGTCGATCGGTGAATATCTTCTGCACGGCGGCTACGATGAAGCCCGTGGACAAGCCGAGCATCAGAACGCCGACGGCTGCTTCGAGCGGGCCGACAAGCCGCCATGCTTGCGGAGGCAGGACATCTCCGTATCCGACGGTCGTATAGCTCTTCAATGAGAAGTACAAAGCGGTTTCAAAATCAGGCAACATGCCGACGATTACAAACGCGGCAGCCCAGACTGTCATTTCAAAAAGGTGTAGTAGCAACAGGCCGCTCACCAGCCGAATCAATGTCCAGATCGGGCGTGGCTTTTTGGCAGAATTGACACCCGGCGGCCATAAACCTGCCGCCGGGATAACGATATAGACTGATCCCACGGCATGGATAATGACCGTGACGCACGTCAATGCTAGGGCAAGGAGAAGTTGCTGGATCATGGCTGATCTTGTTGAGTGTGCGGCGCCGGGCTTGCAGGACCATCCACCGTAACATTTGTGGCAACCATTCGCCCTCCGAACGATTCTGTTAAGACTGGTCCCAAAACTGATGTTACCACCATCAGGACAATTACGGTGTTGAGGACGGGTTCATCGATCAACCGCTCACCTGCTGAATTCTTGGCTTCGTACGCCACCAAGGCGGCCGCTAGTGTAGCGGCGACCTGGGGCAGCGAAAGTGACCACATAATTAAACCTTCGTACTTGGTGTAGTGAAATGCTCGCGTTGCTATCAGGGCCGCGGCAAGTTTCGCGACGATCAAGCCGAGAACAATCGATGACACCAGCCCAAGATTGTTGATTGTGGATTCCACAAACACACGAGGATTAATTAGGAAGCCGACCGTCACAAAGAACACGGGGATGAACAGAGTATTGCCGAGGAACTCCAGCTCTGCTTTGGCCGGGCTGTGATGCACTGCCCGGTTCAGGGCCAGGCCTGCTAAGAAGGCGCCAATGATGCCTTCCAAATTGATCATCTCGGCGCCGATGCCGGCGACGGCTACCGCCAAAAGCATGACAAGGAATTGCCCCTCCTTGGAATCTTTCATTCGCTGCATGAGGAGGCGAACGACAGCACTAAGTCCGAATAGTACCACTGGAACGTAGACGGCCAGCTGTACCAATTGCAGAAGAAAGGCAGCCGGTGAAAATCCGGACATATGTATCGGGATGCAGATGGCCAGTACCATTAGCGACGCAATGTCGGTAAAGATTGTCGCGCCAATGGTCACCGTGACCGTCTCGTTCCGAACTAACCCCAACCGCTGGACGATCGGGTAGCCAAGCAGTGTGTGCGACGCCAGCAGAGAGCCGATCAAGAGCGCACCAATCCAGCCGTAGCCGAAAGCCATTCCCACGGCAAAGCCGGCGGCCAGGGGCAGCGAAAATGTTGCCAGTCCAAAGGCGAGCGAGCGATTGCGCGTGCGCTGGAATTGCTGCACGTCAATTTCCAGGCCTGCGAAAAACATCAAGAGGAGCTTACCGACTTCGGCGAAGTATTCGGCGACTTCGTTATGTTTGGGTCCAACTTGCAACCCGTGAGGACCGAATATAACGCCCGCCGCCAATAATCCCACGACGGCCGGCAAGTGGATTCGCTTGCACAAAGCGGGAACCGTCAGGAACACCGTCATGGCAAATGCAAAGCGGGCCAAAAGCGGCAATTGCGTCAGTGATTCCTGCAATCGCTCGATCATAGATCGGGTTACCAATCTTCGATGGATGAGACGCCGATGTTATCCAAGTAGCTCGGCAAGCAACGACACTCTACTCTGTGACAGTGTAGCGATTTACTGAGAAATTGCCGATGAAGACGCGGATTCATATCCGAGAATTAACTGGCTGGGGTCGACCAATGGGAGTCATCAGCAGACCAGCAACCGGAGGCTCGGCGGCCCTCGAACCCAACCGGGTTCGTTTATTGGGCAAAATATTGATAAAAAAGCATATTTGCAGCGGTAAATTTCATTGGAGGACCAAGAGACAATTGCGTTGCGCAACGACTAACCTAGACTTAGCTTAGAGCGGTCGAATTCAATTCATTCGCATTTCTTGAGGAGATCCAACATGTCCACTGATATTGCCCGGTCGAATCATGAATTGCATTCGGTCCGTAATCAATGGTGGTGTTTTCTACTACTCGGCATTGCGCTGATTGTCGTCGGCACCATGTGCATTGTTGAGCCGCTAGTCCCATCGCTAGCCTCGGTCGTCGCGCTCGGCTTCTTGCTTGTCGCGGCAGGCATAATACAGATTGTCAGTTCTTTCTGGGCTGGGAAATGGGGGGGCATGCTCCTTCATATGTTAATTGGCGTACTATACGCCGTCGTTGGATACATGATCGTCGACGAGCCCGGACTATCGATGTTGGTGCTCACAAAATTCATTGCCATCTTTTTGATCGTAAGCGGCGTGTTCCGTATCGCGTCGGCGCTGTTGGTGCGGTTTCAGGATTGGGGCTGGGTGCTTCTCAATGGCGGCGTTACGCTGCTGTTGGGAATTATTATCCATCGCCAATTACCGGAAGCCGCGCTGTGGGTCATCGGCATGTTTATCGGCATCGAAATGCTTTTCAACGGATGGGCATGGGTGATGTTGGCCTTAGGACTGCGGGCCGTTGCCAAAGCCCGTTAGGAACGCGTTGATTAACCGAACCAAATTTTAACAGCACAGCCCACGATCGATTTGCGACGATGCCCGCCAACCAGCGGCCCAGGTCAACCGAAGAGTGCTCCCAAGTCACCTGAATATTGTGGGCTCGGCGACACTTGGCTCAGGCAACCACAATCGAATTCAGTTTTTATCAGCCACGAATGGTAATGGCACAGAAATTGGCACCGCCTACGGCGAACATGGCTGATTGTTTGACCGACAGAGGTGTGGTAGAATTCTGCCGTCTACTGGCTGCTGATGGGCAACCATCGACTTTTCATTATCTCCCAGTTGCCAGTTTGCCTACTTATTGGTCTCGAGTGTAGTTCGTCTTGTACGCGCCTGCCCGGTGGCTGTCGAACTTCGTCCCAGGTTCATGCAATCGCCGGTTTGCTGTTTTGATTCGTTGCGCGGTGGTTGAACCGCGAGAATTTCGGGTCGAAGAACCTGAGTGCGGAATAGTAGCTTCAAAGAATGCGCTAGGGTCGCGACCGGTACCGTGCTTTTCTCAATCTGTCCCGCCGACTTGGAGGGGTTCGAGTAACGTCACGGTTGAACTTGGCAGCGATCGCTGAACGAGAAGTCATGGATCGAACGCGCGTCAAGTTGTCGAAACTACGTCAAGAAACCTTTCGTTAATATCAGGAGCACCAATCATGAACAAAATCTGGATTTCATTAGCTGTTCTATTGTGTTTGGCGACAGCTTCCAAACTGCGCGCGGACCAAGCCGCGGACGAAGCGGCCATCCGCAACAACGCGGCCGCATATGTTACTGCCTACAACAACCACGATGCGAAGACGCTGGCGACGTTTTGGTCGCCCGATGCGGTGTATGTGAACCCGGAAACAGGTGAAGAGGCGGTGGGGCACGACGCCATCGCAGACCAGTTTGCATCAATCCTCGCGAACCTCGGAGATGCAAAATTGGCGGTCGATGTGAAATCGATCGAGTTCTTATCGCCGACGGTGGCCATGGAACGTGGAACGGCGCGAGTCGTCAACAAGTCCGGGAAGGAGCCGAAAGAGACTGACTACACCGCAATCGACGTTAAACGCGACGGGAAGTGGCTCCTGGACCGCGTGACCGAGGAAGATATGCCGGTGATTCACTCCAATTACGACCGGCTGAAAGACCTGGAATGGATGATTGGCGATTGGGTCGACCAAGACGACAACAGCAGCGTCGAAATGACCTGCAAGTGGACCAAAAATCAGACATTTATCTCGCGGCAGTTTGCCGTTTCCATTGCAGATCGACTGGACATGTCCGGAATGCAACTCATCGGTTGGGACCCCAGCACGGGAAAAATTCACTCCTGGGTATTCGATTCCGATGGGGGTTTCGGCGAAGCGACGTGGACCAAGAAGGGCAATCGCTGGATCATCAATGCCGCCGCGACGATGCCGGATGGGCGCAAGACTTCGGCGATCAATATCCTGACCATGCTCGATAAAAACTCGTTTACCTGGCAATCCACCGGCCGGGAGTTGGATGGCGAAATTTTACCCAACATCGAACCCATCAAAGTGGTTCGCGGCGCAGCGTCTGATTCCAAGTGATCTATCGACATTCAACCATACGGGGACTTTCCCATGAAGCGCAGCATAGTGATTTTCGTAATTGGCTTATTGGCGATGGCCTTCATTACCAGTGAAGCGATTGGCCGAGGCGGTGGTGGAGGCGGTGGCGGCGGCGGACGAAGCGGAGGAGGCGGGGGTGGCGGTGGCGCCAGAAGTAGCGGCGGCGGAGGTGCACGACCGTCAGCAGCCAGTGCAAGTCCATCCATGAGCCGCACCGCAGCGCCAGCCAAATCCCAATCTGCCGCTGGGCGTACCAACACCGCTGGCGCAGCAAAGTCCACGGCCGGCGCGGGACAAAGCGCACGTACTAGCACGGCTGCCGCAGCAAAATCTACGGCGGGCGCTGGTCAAGGCGCGCGGCCGAGCGCGTCTGGATCGCAGAAATTCGCGGATGGCTCGCCTTCCGCTCGACCGGCCGGCGCCAACACGGCGGTGGCCGATTTTCTGGAAGGTGGCTCGGCGCCCAGTCGTGCGGGCACCGCGGCAGCCGATGGCGCCGGTGTGGCCGCCGGTGCAGCTGTTGCCAACAACCGCCAAGGGAAAGGTGAAAACCGCGCCGATCGTCCAGCGGCGAAGGTTGCCATAGCTAAGCCTGGTCAGGCGCGAACAAGTTTGGCCCAAGGCCAAGGCGAACGTCGTACACAACGTCAGCAGGAGATCGGTAAGAATGCCGATCAGGTCCGCAATGGCTTGAAGGAGCAGTACGGAGATAATTTGTATAACGACTTCTGGGGGTCAAACTCGCAATCTCGCTTCGAGCAGAATCCGGTGTTTTGGGGTTGGGCGACGTTCAACGTAGCGCAGGCTTTCCTGCCCTGGAATTGGGGCAGCGAGTCCTATTACGACTACGGGACAGGGGGAAACGTCTACTACGAGGGAGATACGGTCCACATCGGCGACACCACAGTGCCCGCCGATGAATATGCTGATCAAGCCGAACAGCTCGCCACCGAAGTCCCCAAGGTGGAGAATCCTGACGCGATGGAATGGTTGCCATTGGGCGTGTTTGCCTTGACGCAGGATGGCGTTGCCGACGCAGTCCCCAATATGTTCCTGCAGTTGGCGGTCAGCAAAGAAGGCATCATCGCCGGCACGTATCAAAACAAATCGACCGGTCAGATCGAATCGGTCGAGGGAATGGTTGACAAAAAGAGCCAGCGTGCCGCGATGACGATCGCGGGCAAGAATACTCCCATTCTGGAAACTGGCTTCGCGAATTTGACCAAGAACGAAACTCGCGTGCTGGTCCACTTCGCCGATGGCCAAACGCAGCAATGGTTGATGCTGCATGTAGAAAATCCAAATACCGCAACAAAGCAGAAAGGCGCCTGATTGCAACAAGCAATTTGTGCTTCCGCCGCCCTTACGAGTCTATCGCAGATTTGCCGAGTAGCGTGAGGCGAACGTAGGCTTTCACGGGTTCGTTTTGAATTCAGATATGTTTTGGCGTTCGCACTTACCACCTGCACAATGGCTGCCCCAATACCGGGCCGAGTGGCTGAAGTTTGATGCGGTCGCTGGCATCACACTTGCCGCTTACGCTATTCCGGTCTCAATGGCCTACGCCTCTTTGGCAGGCTTGCCGCCACATCACGGTATTTACTGTTACTTGCTGGGCGGTGCGTGTTATGCCATCTTTGGGACCTCTCGACAGTTGGCGATCGGCCCAACCTCCGCAATCGCATTATTAGTCGGCAGCACAGTCGCTGGCATGGCCGGTGGCGATTCATCGCGCTGGATCGCGATTGCTGCACTTTCCGCGATGGTCGTCGCTTCCCTAAGCGGACTGGCTTGGTTGTTGCGTCTGAGCGGGCTGGTCAACTTTATCAGCGATACGATTTTGCTCGGTTTCAAGGCTGGAGCGGCGCTGACGATTGCCATGACTCAGCTTCCCAAGCTCTTCGGGGTGCCTGGGGGCGGCGATCACTTCTTCGAACGAGGATGGATTCTTCTGGGTCAGCTCGGCGAAACGAACCTCATCGTGCTTGTGATTGGGTTGGTAGCGCTACTGTTCTTACTTATCGGTGAGAAGTTTTTGTCAGGGTGGCCGATGGCGCTATTGGTTGTCGCATTTGCCACGATTGTTGTCTCGTTCAGCGCGCTTAAGGATTCTGGGGTCGCGACGGTAGGCGCGCTCCCGGCGAGGCTGCCGGCGATCAGCTTCTCAGTCATTCGGTTGCGAGACGTCGATGGAATTCTTCCGCTTAGCTGCGCCTGTTTCTTGCTATCCTACATCGAAAGCATTTCGGCGGCTCGCACCTTGGCCGCAAAGAACAACTACCAGATTGATCCACGCCAGGAATTGCTTGCCTTGGGCGCCGCAAACTTGGCGGTGGCTTTCGGTCAGGGGTTTCCGGTGGCGGGCGGCCTCTCGCAGTCAGCCGTCAACGACAAGGCCGGCGCGCGAACGCCGTTGGCTCTGCTATTTGCCTCGCTGGCCTTAGCTGGATGTCTTCTGTTCTTGACTGGCTTGCTGGCAAATCTCCCGACAGTTGTGCTGGCCTCGATCGTCCTAGTTGCCGTGCGAGGACTGATTGATCTGAAAGCCTTGCGGCACCTTTGGCACGTAAGTCGATTTGAATTCAAGATCTCAATGGTGGCGCTCATCGGTGTGTTGTTGCTGGGTATTTTACAGGGCGTTCTGGTGGCGGCAATTGCATCGCTCTTGATGCTGCTTGCCGGCGTCGCGCAGCCCCACGTCGCGTTTCTCGGCCGTATCGCGGGCACCCGGCGCTATTCCGATCTTGAGCGACATCCAGACAATGAGGTGCCGGAGGGCATTGTGATCTTTCGAGTGGAATCATCGCTCTTGTACTTCAATGCCGATTATGTTCGCCAGGTCGTGTGCGGCAGAATCGAAGCAACGCCACAGCTACGGCTTGTGATCTGTGACCTTTCTGACACACCGATGGTGGATGTGGCTGGAGCAAAGATGCTTGGCGAATTGCACACGAATCTTGCAAAACGTGAAATACCACTGCGCATTGTTGAAGCCCATGCGAAAGTTCGCGACCTGCTCCGCGCCGAAGCATTGGAAGATCGCGTCGGTTATCTTGGTCGACACATTTTGACCTGCCCCCGGGAACGATACCAATGTTTAAGTTAGGGATGGAAGTGTTGACCTGCTACCCAAGTTTGATCCAGTTGGAATGCTAGGGAAACAGGGTTTCAGCGGGGGCTAGCCCCCGCTGAAAAAATCGCAAATTCTTCCGGCGTCCGCTGCCCCAGCGCACTGTGGGGTCGACACCGATTGTAATCGTCCCGCCAATGGTCGATGACCTCCTGGGCATCGTTGAGTGACAAAAACCAATTTTGGTTCAGACACTCTTCACGGAACTTCCCATTGAACGATTCGATGAACGCATTGTCCGTGGGCTTTCCGGGCCGGCTGAAGTCCAACTGCACGCCGTTCCAGTAGGCCCACAGGTCCAAACTCTTGGAGATAAACTCTGGGCCGTTGTCGACACGGATGGTTTGTGGTTTGCCGCGCTCACTGACCACACCCTCCAAGGTCCGCACGACATCGTCTCCGGTCAACCGCTGACCCACACGAATCGCCAGACTCTCACGACTAAAGTTATCGACTAACGTCAACAAACGGAAGCGCTGCCCGCTAAACAACTGGTCGGCCATAAAATCCATGCTCCAACTCTCATTGGCTCGTTGGACTGCCGGCCGCGCTTGACGTACGTGACAGCTCTTGCAGCGCCGGGGCCTTTTACTGCGGATTCCCAGCCCTTCTTCGCAGTACAGTCGGTACACCAATTTGGCGTTCACCCGGTAACCCTTTCGTCGTAAGAGCACATGCAACCGGCGATAGCCGTAGCGTGGTCGGCCGCTGGCCAGATCGCGCAACTCAATCCGCAGTTCGGCCCGATCGTCTCGAACACTCTGGTACCGATGGCTGGCTCGGGGATAATCCAAGGCCCGACAAGCGCGACGCTCGCTGACCTTATAGGAAGCTTGCAGCCTTTGCACCAGAATTCGACGACGAGCGGGCTTCAGAGCTTTTTTGACAACACATCCTGCAGCATCGTCTTGTCCAAGCTTAGGTCAGCGACCAACTGCTTTAACTTCCGATTCTCTTCCTCCAGCTGCTTCAAGCGCCGCAGTTCGGCTACACCCAAGCCAGCAAACTTCTTCTTCCAGCGGTAGAACGTTTGCTCCGAGACGCCCATCTTGCGCACGATCTCGGTCACCGCCGTACCCGACTCCGATTGCCGCATCGCTAACGCGATCTGCTCTTCCGTAAATCGCTTTCCCTTCATGGTCCAGGTTCTCCTTTCCAAAATGCAAAGTTACAAAAAACCTCGCATTCCGTCTGGACCAAGATTCGGGTAGCAGGTCAAGGCATTGTGACCCCTTCCCGATTTCAGTACCAGTGTCTGTGAGAGAATCGGTTAGGGTTTAGTTCGCGTGTTGAGTCGGAGGGAAGGGCGTAGCCCTGACCGGAGACTCAACACGCGGCGC
>DATJYL010000044.1 GCA_035499655.1 Pirellulales bacterium | reverse complement strand
GAAAAGACAAGACGACGCCGCACGCGCAAATTACGGATAAGCCTTCGGCCGGGAACCCAGCCTGGGAAGCGGCTAAATACCTGAAGCGCAGTGCCGGGTCAAGGCGTGTTTATCAACCATCTCATCGATCAGCGCCGTGCCAGCAACCGTTAGCGCACGATCAACGCTTTCAATCTGCCCCCGTACGCCAGCATCACGAATTCACGTCCAGGGCCAGGTAAAAGCCGCCGTTGAAGGCTGCATCCGGATCCGCTAGCAACTGCGTATAAAACTGCAGTGGATTGGAAAACTGCGGAATGCCAATCACGTGCACCAGGCTGCTCGGCGCATCGTTGCCCAGGGCAAAAACCAAATCCGTGGAATTTGTCACGACTTGCAGCGGCGCTAGTTTGTTTGGAAACACACTGGCAACTTGAAACACCAGCGAGGCGGTCGGCGGCGCGCCCGGCAGAATCGCCCATTCTTGCAACTCGGAATTTCCGCCGACGCCGGCGCCCACGGTGACCAGCGCCCCCATCGACGCCACATTCACACCGCCGCGGAAACCCGCGGCAAACGGATTGAACGCCATGAGCGGAGCCAGCGTGGTTTTCACGCTGCTGTTGTTGGCATTGCCGGGGTAAAGATCGACCGTGGCCGCCATGCCCGGACCGCTGCCAACAATGATCTGAGCACCGGCGCCGGTGAGCAAAACGTCGTTGACAACCACGGTCGCCCCGCCCAGGAACTTCGGGCTGAAAGCCAAGAATTGCGTGGAGGGTGTCAGCACCGGAGCGGTTGTGTTCGGCGGGGTCGCCCCCAGCGGGCCAAACGGCTGAGCGGCCATGCCGGTGTTGGTGAACGTTTGAATCACGGCGTTCCCCTGCGTCGGGGAAACCACCAGATCGTTCAATCCATCGTGGTTCAAATCGCCCAAGGCAACATTCACCCCGCCTCGGAACTTGGCCGAGTAGACATCGAACTGCTCGATCAGCGTGCCGGTGAGCAAATTGTAAACCTTGATTGTCGGTTCCAGACCGCGTCCGGGAGCCACGATGAGGTCGGGAATTCCGTCGCCGTTGACATCGCCCAGCGCTACGTGCACGCCCCCTTTGAAAGTCGAAGCGTAAGCCATCACCTGCGACATCGCCAGTCCGGTCGCTAAACCGGTCGCGGCATCGACAATTTTCACGAGCGGCTGGCTTGTTTTCGAGGCCGCCGCGCCATAGGCCAAAATATCTTCAATGCCCGACTGCTCAATGTTGGTGTAGTCCACAGGCTTGGGGTTATTGCCGGCGAATGTCCACTGTCCGGAGCCGCCCGCACCGGTAGTTCGCATGGCGCCTGTGGTGCCAACCAAGTTGACCGACAGGGAATCACCGGGCGTGGTGCTCGGAGCTTCTCCGTTTATGCTGATTTCCGTGTTCGCATTCGGCGTGACGGCAAAATGATTGATTCCCTGCGTGCCGTTAATTTGCATTTTTTCCACGCCGGCAAAACTTTGAATGATTTTCTCGCCGCCGACGTCGACTTCTCCCGTCACCACGTAATTTACGGCGACGCTGCGAGTGGAATCGTCGACGGTCAGTTGGTCATTGGTTCCGCTTCCGCCCACCACGGCAACCGGCGAGTGAATTTGCGACAGATCGCCCGTCCCCACCACGAACGTGCTATCGCCGCCACCGCCTTGTAACGACAACGGAATGTTGGCGTCCAATTCCGAAACGGTGAACTTATCGGGCAGCGTGTTCGAGCCGATCAACGACAGCGCCAGACTTCCGCCGGTGGCGGCAAATTGAATCGGGATATTGTTGGTGGGTCCGGCAAAGTTATCGATTTCGCCGCCGCCGATGGTCACGTTGCTATTGGCCAGCGTCGTCTCGCCGTAATCGCTGACCACCATCGTGTTGGAGCCGAGGCCCAGGTCGACATCGAGTGGCGCGAAAATGCCTTCCAAGTTGCCTTGATTGCCCGGACTTCCGCCCGCATCGGACGATACATTCACCGTATCGTTCCCGGTGCCGCCCAAGATGTGCGTTTCGGTAGCGAATTCTTGAACGTTATAGGTGTCACCGGCATTGCCGCCGTCGACAAACAGTTTCTGTACCCCGTCATAAATAAAATCAATAGTCGGGGTCGCTACGGCATTGAAGAACAAAGCGGGTGCAAAGGTAAATGTGTTACTTGTCGTTGGTAATCCATGAATGATAAATCTCGTGGCGCCGCCGGCACCGGCAAATGTGACGGTCGACACACCGGACTGAGTCATCGTGCCGCTGCCGATGTCAAACGAAATGGTATTCGCCGCGGTCATGCTGACTTCGAGCAGATCGGTGGTTCCCGTGCCGGTAAACTCTTCTGTCATCGTGCCGGCGTTATACAGCGCGGTGATGGACAACATCTGGCGTGTTTCCAGCCGTTCGAATGCGCGTGGCGAAGCGCAGACCGACCGCCGAGTGCGGCGTGCCGAGATAGCGCTCCCGCTGCGAAACCAATCGACAAGACGTTTGGAATGCCACATGATGCCAACTCCTGGTGCAACAAATCATTGAGGAATGAGAAACGGCGGGACCGAGATGCGCGGCGGCTTTTTGGCCGCAAATGCCGCAGCTCCGGCGGCCCTCAAAATAAACGGTCAAATCGGCCAAAGCAATGCAAGACCGTAAAAAAGCAGACTTATAAAGAAAAATGGGCTGCGCGGGTTTCGGCCGCAACAGCTAGCACTTGCTTACTTTGCGCGTCAGATTCTAGTCGCGTCGTGGCAGCTCGTCGGCCTTCATACCCGCACTCGCTCCAAATATTCCCCGGTGCGTGTGTCGACTTTGATCATGTCTCCCATTTCGATGAAGGCTGGGCAGATGACTTCCGCGCCGGTTTCCAATTTCACGGGCTTGGTAAGTTTGGTGGCAGTATCGCCGCGGACTGCCGGTTCGCAGTATTCCACCTTGAGCACCATGTGATTGGGCGCTTCGATACTGATCGGGTTGCCGTTGAACAACAGCAACGAGCAGTTGGTCCCTTCCTTCAACCATTTGGCTGCTTCATCGACCTGCTCAGAACTAAGCTCATATTGCTCGTAACTGGAGGTGTCCATGAAAACAAACTGCTCCCCCTGGCGGTACAAAAATTGTCCTTCGATCTCGTTGATGTCGGCCGCTTCCAACGAATCGCCGCTTTTGTAAGTGCGGTCCAACTGCGTGCCCCGCACGAGATTCTTCAGTTTGCACTTGTACAACGCTTGGCCTTTTCCCGGCTTGACGAAATTGCACTCGACCATCAAATACGGGTCGCCGTCGATCTGAACTTTCAAACCCTTGCGAAACTGGCTGGTGTTATAACTGGGCACGATGGAATTCCTACTTCGATTTTCTGTGGAAAGGGGTTATGTTATCGGGGATGATTTCAAAACCGCTGGCATCTCGTTCCGCGCTGCTCTCCCCTCCGACAGCCACTTGGCAGCGGATGATGAAGGAGGCGGTGCGCGACGCCGGCGAGCTGTGTCGGTTATTGGAACTGCCTCCGGAATTTGCCGCCAAAGCAACTCGCGGGACAAAACATTTTCCGTTGTTCGTACCGCGGCCGTTTCTGGCTCGGATGCGGCATGCCGATCCGGCCGATCCGTTGCTGCTCCAAGTCCTGCCTTTGGATGTTGAAACGGATACGGCGCCAGGATTTACTACCGATCCTGTCGCCGATGGTTCCGCTTCGCTGCAGCCGGGGCTGCTCCAAAAATATCACGGACGTGTGTTGATGGTAACAACTGGGGCTTGCGCCGTCCATTGCCGCTACTGCTTCCGTAGGCATTTTCCGTATTCCCAAACGCCCCGCTCACTTACGGACTGGCAGCCGGCGCTTGCGCAAATTGAAGCCGACGATAGCATTCACGAAGTTATTCTCAGCGGCGGCGATCCGCTGACTTTGGTTGATCCCTTGCTGGCGCAACTTGCCGAGCGGCTTTCAGAAATTGTGCACCTGCGGCGAATTCGCCTACACACGCGCCTGCCCATTGTCATTCCGCAACGGGTCACAACCGATTTATTAAATTGGCTGACCGGCACACGATTGACTCCCATCGTGGTCGTCCACGTGAATCACCCGGCCGAAATCGATGCCGCCGTGGCGGCCGCGCTGGGCAAACTTTTCGATGCCGGCGTGCCGTTGTTGAACCAAGCGGTACTGCTGCGCGGCATCAACGACAACGCCGACGCGCTGGCCGAACTGTGCGAGCGGCTGATCGAGTTGCGGGTGATTCCGTATTACTTGCATCAGTTGGATCGCGTTGCCGGAGCGGCCCATTTCGAAGTTCCTGTGGCTCGTGGGAAACAAATCGTCGCCGAACTGCAAGCTCGCCTTCCTGGTTACGCGGTACCGCGCTACGTGCAGGAAATTGTCGGCCGCGCGCACAAAGTGGACTTGACGTAGGATTGGTCTGATCATGGCCAATGTTTTTGTGACCGGCGCGGGAGGATTTATCGGGGCGGGGCTGGTATGGGAATTGGTGAAGCGCGGACACACCGTGCATGCTTTCACACGCAGCGGAAAAATCACCACGCCCCCCGGGTTTCTGCCCGAGCAACGGCCCGATTTTACACATCCGAATATCAAGATCGTGCAGGGCAACATCACCGACCGCGACAGCCTGCGCCGCGGCATGGACGGCTGCTCGCAGGTTTATCACCTGGCCGGGTACGCCAAAAATTGGGCCCGCACGTTTCAGCCGTATTTTGACAACAACGTGATGGGCTTGTGCCACGTATGTGAAGTCGCCAAGCAACTGGCGGTAGAGCGCATGGTGTGGACGTCCACCATGCTTACATTCGGCCCCACGCCACGCGGCGTGGTCGGCGATGAAACCACGGTTCGCACCACAAAATTCTTCACCGAATACGAACGGAGCAAATCCGGCGCTGAAGTCGACGCCCTGAATTACGCCGCCGACGGTCTGCCGCTGGTCATTGTCAATCCCGGCCGTGTGTTCGGGCCTGGCCACTTGAGCGAAGGCAACTCCGTCTCGCTGCTGATCGATATGTACGATTGTGGCAAGGTTCCATTTTTACTCGGCGGCGGCCGCAATGTCGGCAATTGGGTGTTCGTGGACGATGTCGTACAAGGGTTGATTCTCGCGATGGAGCATGGCCGCAGGGGCGAAAAATATCTTTTGGGGGGCGAAAACGCCTCGCTGAAAGAGTTCCTATCTCTGGTCGACAAAGTCAGCGGGAGGCGGCACTTTCAAATCACTATTCGCCGCCCCGCCGCGATGACCTATGCTTGGCTGTTGAAACAGCGTGCCCAGTGGCTGGGCGTGTATCCGCAAATCACGCCCGAGTGGGTGCGTGTGTTTCTGACCGATTGGGCCTACTCTTCCGCCAAAGCGCAGCGCGAGTTGGGCTACCGCATTACGCCGTTGGAAGAAGCGGTACGCATCACGTATGAGTGGTTGCTCCGAGTGCGGTCGGAAGCAAAGTCATAAATCGCGGCCAGCGCAACCAACACTACCGCTTTCCACAATTCGACATGCCCTCCCCAGCCATCCAACTTGCCCGCGACATGTTCAGCGGCGACAACCGTCGGGCGTCGGTCGTTTTGCTGACGAGCAGCCTGTGCCTGGCCGCCTGGCACCTGGTGGGCAATTACAACTTCTGGCTGGCCCATGTAACCCAGTGGATGCCGTCCGGTTTCGATCCGCAGTTGATCGCGAGCATTTGTTTCTTTGCTTGCAGCTTCGTGCTGCTAGGATTGATTCCGCTGTTGGTGGTGAAATTAATCTTGCACGAGCGCGTTGCAGATTATGGCTTGCGCTGGGGCGATTTGCGTTTTGGCCTGCCCGCCGTGCTGCTCGTCGCGCCGCTGGTCGCGGCCATTGGATATTGTTCCGCGCAATCGCCGGCGTTTCAGGCGGTATATCCGCTTTGTCCGATCGCGCCAAAATCCGCATCCGGATTGGCCTGGCACATGGTGGGGCAGTTGTTCTGGTACGCCGCCTGGGAGTTCCACTTCCGCGGCTTTTTGCAATTCGGCCTGGAAAAATCTCACGGGATTTCTGTGGGCATCTGGGTGCAAACGCTGGCCAGCATGCTAGCCCATTTTGGCAAACCGGGGGCCGAAGTATTCGCTTCCATTGTGGCCGGTGTTTTGTGGGGCGCACTGGCTTGGCGCACCCGATCACTGCTTGCCGGTTTTCTCCAACATTGGCTGCTTGGCGCGAGCTTGGATTTCTTTTTGTGCCGCCGCGTCTAGCTCGCGTGTTTCGCGCCGAACATTCATTTCTCGCTCACTTAATATCAAACCAAACATCGCGACTACTACCAAGGCAATCACGGTGAATGCAATCGAATGTCCCCGTATCTGCGGCGCGTCTTTCCCCAAACCGAAATAAACCCCAACACCATTCCAAACCCACAGTCCCGCCGCCACGCAAAACAGACCGAACAGCCATAGTAACCAAATGGGCGACCCATGGCGCAACATCTCCCCGCAATCGCCAATTCTCTGAATTGAGCCGGCGCCAATGTAGGCGCCGTTGGCAATCAAACAAAAGCCCGCAAGGAATTTCAAAAATCCGCTCGAGCGCCACAATGTTTTAAAAATCGTCCAAACTCCCATGGGCAGCAGCGCGCCGACAATCGGCCCACCCCACACGACAACCAGCGGATGTGGATTCGGCTCAACGTCGGTTCTAGAAATCGAAAACGGGTCGAGAATGACGTTGGTAACTCGTCCACCACTCATCCAGGCCGCCGCCATGTGACCGAGCTCGTGCACGTCCTGCATCAGCAGCCACGACAACAACAGCGTGGCAATTATCAAAACACACTGCTGAATTCGGAGCATACCGTGCCTCCGCATCAAGGACTCGGCCAATCCTCAAACATGATATTGCCAAGCTTGGCGTCCAGATAGTGAATGCCGAATTGTTTTAATGATGACAGCAATTTTTTGACTTCCGACCATCGAGATTCAAACAATTCTTGACCCTGTTGCTCCCAATCCCGCCAAACCTCCGCCGAAAACTCCGGCGGCTGGTCGATATAGGCTTTGGCGAAATCCAAAATGAACGGCGCGTTGACAAGCTTCATTTCCACGACTTGCAATTCATCGTTAAATCCCACCAATTGCGGAACCGAAAAGTTCAGAAGTTTTGTAATTCCAGCATCGGCAAACCGTTGATAGCAAATCCGCTCCTTCGTATAGTTCAATGAGTGAAACAGCGCTTTCACAGCGGTTTTTCGGCTCGATTTCCACACGCTCCCGTCGGTTCCGTGTCCGAGTGGGGTTTGCAAATCCAAGCGAATGCCGCATACTCTGGCATATTCATTAGCCCGCTCAAGTAATGTCAGGTCTGCCATGGGTACTCACTGGAAAGATGGCTATTCTTCTCACGTTGACCTGTCGCTAGTGGTCAATGGAGAAAAGCTTCGGGTCGCACAAGTTGGCCCCGAGTCCCTGATCTTACAAACCCCGCGCGATCTTGAACCCGGCTTCGCCGACCTGATTATCAGGGTCGACGATTCGATCGAGCAGTATCGAATCGCTTTGTACGAGGGATCATCCGCACGAAATCCCATCGTGCGGTATGATTCCGCCCGTGCTTGTGTTTAGTGCGCAAGAAATGCAGCTAGCGAAACCTCACTGCACCCTTATAGCGCCGCGGTGCTCTCGTACGTCCGCTGGCCGCTGCAAGTATGGGCTTGCTGAAGCGCAATTTGATAGAGCTTTTGCCCGTAAGGCGTCGGATACTCGCCGGTAATGCAGGCCTGACAAAGCTGGTCGGCATCAAAGCCGATGGCCCGGGCAATGGCTTCGACGGGCAAATAACGGAGCGAATCGGCCCCCAGGCGCTGGGCCATTTCGGCTTCGGCCAGCTCGTTCAATTGGCCGTCGCGTAAAAATGGGGGCGCGAAAAGTTCGCCGATGGTCGACATGTCGATGCCGTAAAAACACGGGGCAATGATCGGCGGGCAAGCCACGCGCACGTGAATTTCGCGGGCCCCGCCCATCTCTCGCAAGCGATGAATCAACACTTTCATGGTCGTGGAGCGAACGATGGAATCTTCCACCAAAATCACGCGCTTGCCTTCCAAAACTTCTCGCAGCGGCGTGTACTTGGTTTCGGCCTTTTGCCGACGGCTATTCCCTCCTTCGATGAACGTGCGGCCGGTGTAACGGTTGCGAATGAGCCCCTCCACCGCCGGCACGCGCAATTCGTACGCCATGGCATCGGCCGCGGCTTTGCTGGTGTCGGGGACCGGGACCACCACGGTGTCTTTGTCAATTTTCAGCGTTTCCAACCGCGCCAACTCTTCGCCCAAGTGTTTGCGCGTGAGATACACGCTGCGCTCGTCCATGGTGCTGGCGACATTGGCAAAATAAATCCATTCGAAAAAGCAATGCGCTTTCCGAGGCTGCCGGGCGAACGTGTGCAATTCGAATCGCTCCGGCGAGATGACTACCATCTGCCCCGGCAATAACGATTTGATACTTTCGGCCTGAAAGCCCAAATTCAACAGTGCCACGCTTTCGCTGGCGGCGGCAAACAACGGCCCTTCTTTGGCGTAGCACAACGGCCGTATGCCGAGCGGATCGCGCAGCACGACCATTTCTCCGACGGCGTTGAGAAACACCAGGTTGTATGCCCCGTCGAACCGCCGCGCAATACTGCGGAACACCTCGACCATGTCCGGCCGCCCGTCGCCGGACAACTCCCGGCTGATTTCGTGCATGATAATTTCGGTATCATTTTCCCGGGCCAAGTGGTTATCTCCGTCGGCCAGCAGCTTGGCCTGCAATTCCCGAAAATTCGCCAATTGCCCGTTGAAGCCAAAGCTGAACCACTTGTGCCGCTGCAAATGATGCCGCTCGAACGGCTGGGCGTAATTCCGGTCATCTTCACCGCAGGTGGCATAACGCACGTGTCCAATGGCCGCCCGGCCGGCATACTGCTTCATTAAGCTTTCGTATTTTCCGCGGTGGCTCATGCGGAACACTTCGCTGACGCTGCCGACGTCTTTGTGCGTTTCCAGCAGTTGCCGGCGGTCCGGGTCGTACGTGGTGATGCCCGCCGAAAGCTGGCCGCGGTTTTGAATATCCAATAGCATCCGCGGCATTAAGCGGGAAATCTCTTCCGCGCCTTGCACCGGGCACAGCGGACTGAGCACCGTCCCCGGCAAGTGATAGACCGCGGCCAAACCGCATTCGTGATGCAATTCGCTCATGGCACCTTCGGCTAAACGTGGTCGGGCATGTTGCCATCGATCGCAGTGGCAAGCGTGGGCCAGTGCATTGTACGGCTGCGAACGTCTTTGCTCAACAACATGTCAGATCATCGCAAAATCTCCGCATATTCTGCTAGACTTCCGGCTTCGCTCCGGGAAAGGTATGTTACTTTTGAACCAGAACTCTAATCCCTGCTCCGCCATGACCGATCTCGTTCGACAAGAAATTGCCGCCGCGGCCACCACTTGGATTGTGAAGGTCGGCACGCGGGTGCTGACGACCGAGGACGGTTTGCTGGATCAAAACCGTGTGGCGGCCTTGGCGGAAGAACTTCACTTTCTTATGCAAGCGGGGCGGAAGGTATGCCTGGTCAGCTCCGGCGCGGTCGGCGCCGGGTTGGGACGCCTGGGCATGAAAAAACGTCCTGCCGATTTATCGCGGCTGCAGGCGGTGGCCGCCGTGGGACAAACCGCGCTGGTCGAAGCCTATGACCGCTCGTTGAAAGCGCACGGCCGCCATGCCGCACAAATTTTGCTCACGGCCGACGATTTGGATCACCGCGCCCGTTACCTCAACATTCGCAATACCATCCTCACGCTGCTGGAGTTGGGCGCCGTGCCCATCATCAACGAAAACGACTCGGTCAGCACCGACGAGCTGCAAACCACTTTCGGCGATAACGACCGGCTGGCCGCCATGGTCACCAATTTAATCCGCGCGCCGCTGTTGGTCCTGCTCTCCGACGTGGAAGGCCTGTTCGACGGCGATCCGGCGAATCCCAATTCCAAGGTAATTTCTACCGTGACCAAATTGGATGACAGCATCCTCTCGCTGGTGCGAGATAAAACCACGGGCCTGAGCAAAGGCGGCATGGCAAGTAAGCTGGAAGCGGCTCGATTGGCCACGACCGCCGGCGAAAATGTCATTATCGCCAGCGGCAAGCAACCCGGCAATTTACGCCGTATTCTGGCGGGCGAACCCGTCGGCACGCTGTTGGTTGCACAGGGGCATGCCGTCGCTTCCTGGAAACGCTGGATCGGCTACACCGCCCAGCCGCGGGGCACACTAACGGTCGACGACGGCGCACGCCAGGCCCTGGAACACCAAGGAAAAAGTTTGTTGGCCATCGGCGTGATCGGCGTGGAAGGCGCTTTCCGCAAGGGCGATGTCGTCGCCATCCGCGATCCGGCCGGCACAGAGTTTGCCCGCGGTTTAACTAACTATTCCGTCGACGACGTCCTGCGAATTCAACGCTTGAAAACCGATCAAATTGCCGCCGCCCTGGGGCACTGTCCTTACGACGAAATCATTCACCGCGATAACCTGGCGGTGACCACGAACGCAGAAAGCAGAAAGCAGAAGGCAGACTGATGATTTGCTATATTCTGCTTTCTGCTTTCTGCCTTCTGCCTTGGGAGCCTGCTCCGTGCTCGGCACGCTGATCATCATCCTGCTGCTGATTATCGCCAACGGCTTTTTCGTAGCGGCGGAAATTGCCATCATCGCCGCGCGCAAGGGGCGTTTGGAACAACTGGCCGAAGAAGGCAGCCGCGCCGCGAAATTGGCCCTCGGATTAGCGGGCGAACCCAACCGTTATTTGCCCACCGTGCAGTTAGGCATCACGTTGGTGAATACGTTCGTGGCCGTGTTCGGCGGCGAAGAGTTGGTAAACCCGCTGGCGGAAATCGTCGCCAAAATCCCGCTCGATTTTATCGCCCACCATGCGCATTCCATTTCGCTGGTCATCATTGTCGTGGGCCTGACATTTCTGTCGCTCCTGTTGGGCGAATTGGTTCCCAAACAGTTGGCGCTACGGCAGGCCGAATTATTGGCCCGCGCAGTGGCCCCGGCGCTGCATTGGCTGTCGATCGTGGGCCGCCCGTTCGTCTGGCTGATGGGCCGCGCCAGCGAGGCCGTGTTGTTTGTTTTGCGAGTGGGCCAACCGACGGTCGACGAGCCCACTGTGTCGCTGGTCGACATTGAGCACATGATCGAAACCGGCACGGCCGAGGGCGTGCTGGAATCGGTGGAGCAGCGCGTGGCTTTGGAAGCGCTGCGCCTGGGGGAGCGCACGGTCCGCGACGTGATGCGGCCCCGCATTGATTTGGACGCGCTAGATGTCAACACACCGGCCGAGGAAGTGATTGGCGCCGTGGCCATGGCCGGCTTTTCGCGCCTGCCGGTCTACGAGGGGGATTTAGATCACGTGATTGGTTTCGTCCATATCAAAGATTTATTCCGTCAACTGCACCTCGGCTGGTCCATCGAGCTGCGAAAACTGCTCAAGCCGGCCCTGTTTGTGCCCGAATCGATGCCGCTGGACCGCCTCCTGGAATTATTTCAGGAGCAGCACAACCAATTGGCCGTGGTGCTGGACGAATACGGCGGCACGGAGGGGATGGTGACGCTGGAAGATGTCATCGAAAAATTAGTCGGCGAAATTCGCGAGGGGCATCGTTATGACCAGCAGCAAATGTTCGTGGAACGCGGCGGCGGCACGTGGCTGGTTGACGGCACCTTCGGCATCGCCGATCTGATCGAGCGCCTCGAACTGCGCGCCGACAACGCCGACGAGCCGCGCAGCTACAGCACCGTTTCCGGGCTGATTATGCATTCGCTGGGGCGCATTCCTTCCATCGGCGATACCACGCAATGGCACGGGCTGAATTTCGAAGTGGTCGACATGGACGGGCAGCGCATCGACCGCGTGCTCATTAGCCGCCACGTAGCAGAAATGACGAATGACTAATGACGAAAGAATGACGAATG
>DATJYL010000043.1 GCA_035499655.1 Pirellulales bacterium | reverse complement strand
CCTGGGCTTTACCGACGTGGGCTACATGCAATACTCGCTGGTGGCCGATCATTATCAGCATATCGCCATCATTGGCGTCCTCGCTCTGATTGCCGCCGGCTGGAGCTGTTGGCGTACATCCATGCCCAACAGGGGTCGTATCGTGGCCGAAATCGTCGCTGCCATGTACGTCGGCGGTCTGGCCTTTCTCGCGCTCCGGCAATGCGAAGCATATTGCGATCCCGTAATTCTGTACGAAACCACGCTGAAAAAAAATCCAGCCTGTTGGTTGGCGCACAATAACTTGGGAAACTTCCTCAGTGCAGCTAATCGCAAGCAAGAAGCCATCGAGCATTTCAAGGCATCGTTAAACATCAAACCCGATCAGCCCAGGGTATACAGCAATTTGGGAGTGGCTCAATTTGAAATCGGCCAGCCTGAACAAGGAATCGCCTCCTTTCAGCATGCGCTGAAGCTCGATCCAAATAGTGACGAAGCGGAAACAAATTGGGGCGTGGCGCTGGGAAAAATGGGCCTGTCCGCAGAAGCCATCAAACATTTGCAGCGGGCTGTCGAACTCATGCCGAATAATGCCGAACATTACAATAGTTTGGGGCAGGCATTATTGGATGCACATCAATTCCAAGAAGCAATCAAATATCTGCAAACCTCGCTGCAACTCGATCCTGACGCAGTCAACACCTACGTCGCGTTGGCAGTGGCTTATACCGGCGCCAATCGCCCTAACGATGCGTTAACCACCTACCAATATGCCTTGGAACTCGCGCGTGCACAGCATCAAACCGAAATGGCTCAGCAACTCGAGGACTTGCTGAAGAGAATTCACATGCTTCAACAAACACCTCCTGAAAAGGAACGTCAACTCCCAAACTAAAGATCTTTAAAACAGCGGTTTGCGGCCGAGTTGGCGGCGCACCACCACCCATTGACCGGCGTGCATCAGCCAGTGGCTGCCTTGCAGCGAGAGCATCGAGCCCACCGTCGGGGCAAATACAACCCCGGTAGGGGCATCGAGTTTTTCGTCGGTCAGTTTGTCCAAAAATGCCAACGTCGCGGCGCGTTGTTGCTGATGAAGTTTCAGTAGCTCATCTTTTTTGCAGAACTTGCTGGCATCGTCGGAAGTGGCCGCCTCTTTGGAATACTTTTCGGAAAAACCGGCCGGCAACGGCGGCGCCGATCCCGGCGCCATTTGATTCAGCATGTTATTCTCCGCCGCAATCAGGTGACCTACTTGCCAGTTAATATGGTTACAGCCGGGGCACGGGCGGCGCAGCATGTCTGCGTCTGTAAGGTCTTCTAAATACGGCAGCGAAACCGCATCGCCGGTATCGATCGCCAATTTAATTGCTTGGCGTGCGTTCATCATCGTTCTCCTGCTGTGTGAATGTTTCCGTTTATGTGACTCCGGAGCCGGTGCCCATCATAGCGTCGTCCCGGCGATTGTCGAAAGGGGCATTGGAGTTTTCCTCGTGACAATGTCCACATACAAACGGACTTTTTGACCGCGACTTTTCAAACGCGGCCCTTGTCTGCCTGCAAAATCGTCACGACCGGCTTGCTGGGTAATTTTGATCCGAAGATTATGAGACGTGCATTTGCAGGGTAATTTAGGCATCTTCGGGAAGTAGCGCGCATGGAGTAAACTAAAATCTGACAGACTGTGCGCGCTGACCGTCGCTTCGCTGCGAGCGAATCGATGCTGTCATTGCCCGTCGCGCCCTCACGATCACTGGCCCTAAGCTTTGCCGCACACCGCCGTGATTCACGCCCGACAACTCACGAAGTTTTATGCCGATTTGCGTCGCGGGCAGTTCGTGGCGCTGGATCAGGTCAGCTTCAACGCGTTGCCCGGACAAATCTACGGCCTGCTGGGGCCCAACGGCGCTGGCAAAACCACGGCCTTACGAATTCTTAGCACCATGTTGCGCCCTAGTAGCGGTTCGGCTTCGGTGAACGGCTGCGACGTAGTCACCCAGCCGGCACTGGTGCGGCGGCAAATTGGCTTTGTTTCGGCCAACACGGCCGTATACGACCGGATGACCGCCCGAGAAATGGTGGAATACTTCGGCCGCCTGCACGGCATGCATGAAGAACATTTGCAAGCCCGTATGGAGGAGCTCTTTACTCGCCTGCAAATGAACGACATTCGCGATTTGCTGGGCTCGAAAATGTCGACGGGCATGAAGCAGAAAGTTTCGATTGCGCGGGCCATTATCCATGACCCGCCGGTGGTGATTTTCGACGAAGCGACCGTGGGGCTCGATGTGTTGGTCGCCCGAGCGCTCTTGAATACCGTGGCTGAGCTGCGTGAACATGGCAAGTGCATTATTTTTTCGACTCACATCATGCGCGAGGCTGAGAAGCTATGCGATCGGATTGCCATCATCCATCGCGGCTCCATCTTGGCAGAAGGCGGATTGGACGAACTGCTTGATCGGCATCAGCAGCGTGATCTGGAAGAGTTGTTCTTTCAATTGATTTCGTTGCATGATGAGACAGAGCCCGTGAACAGGTAAGTGGTAAGAAGCAAACGGTTATGGCCGGGGGGAGCGAATGGCGGGTATCTGTGGGTGAGCGGGCGAACGAGACATGCGGCGGCCGGCCGGCGGCGGGTGGAACATGAACTGGCAAAACGTCAAATTGATTTTTCTCCGCGAGGTGCGCGATCAATTGCGCGACCGGCGCACCTTGTTCATGATTTTTGTCCTGCCGCTGCTTATGTATCCGCTGTTGGGAATGAGCATTTTGCAGGTGTCGCAGTTTTTGCGCGAGCAGCCTACAAAAATCCTGATGGTCAATTTGCCGCAGTTGGCCGATCTGCCGCCGCTGCTCATCGACGACCATTTTAACCCGCAATGGCTGAGCGATCCCACTCAACAACATTTGTTCGATCTGTTATTGACGAACGAAAATGACACGCCGGCCACCATCCCGGATCAGGCTGCTACGGAAGAAAAAATCCGGCGCGCAATCCAAAACGATGAATACCAGGCCGCTGTGGTTTTTCCGGCGGATTTCGCGCAACAGCTGCAGCGATTTCGCATCCAATTGCGGCAACGTTCCGGCTCTGCGGCTCAAACACGGGAAGCGGAGCCGGCCGTTCCAAATCCGTTCATTTACTGCAACACCGCGAACGAAAAATCGCACCTGGCTTATACGCGGCTTTCAAATCTGCTGCGCGCCTGGGCCGATGCCGTGGCCAAGCAGAACTTAAAAGATTCACAATTGCCGGAACTGGCTGCCCGCCCGTTTGAATTCCAGCGCCAAGACGTCTCCGAACCTCAGCAGCGGACCGCAGCCATGTGGTCCAAAATATTGCCGTTTGTGCTGTTGCTGTGGGCCTTGACCGGTGCATTTTATCCCGCGGTCGATTTGTGCGCCGGCGAGAAAGAACGCGGCACGTTGGAAACCCTGCTGTGCAGCCCGGCTCAACGCAGCGAAATTGTCACTGGCAAGTTGTTTACGGTGATGCTGTTCAGCATGATGACCAGCATTTTGAACTTGCTGAGCATGGGCCTCACCGGGGCACTGGTAATTGCTCACTTGCCGGCGGCCGATGAGGCCGCCCGCCTGGGTGTGCCGCCCCTGGTTTCGCAATTGTGGTTGGTCCTGGCGTTGGTGCCGGTATCGGCTTTGTTTGGCGCGCTGTGCATTGCGCTGGCGGCGTTTGCACGCAGCACTCGGGAAGGGCAGTATTACCTGATGCCGTTGGTTTTGGTCACGCTGCCGCTGGTCATTTTGCCGATGGGCCCCGGCATGGAATTGAATTTGGGAAACAGCCTGATTCCCTTGACCGGCTTGGTGTTGTTGTTGCGTTCGCTGCTGGAAGGGAGCTATTTGGCCGCATTACCCTACATCCCCATCGTCGTCGGCGTAACGCTTTTGTGTTGCTTGATGGCCGTCCGTTGGGCGATCGAGCAGTTCAATAAAGAGAGCGTGCTGTTCCGCGAAAGTGAGCGGCTGGATGTCAGTTTGTGGCTGCGGCATTTGGTGCGAGACCGCAGCGATACTCCCACTGCGGCGGAAGCATTGGCATGCGGCATCCTGATCTTGATGATCAGCTTTTTTATGGGCTTCGCAATTTCCGCGCCCGCGAATTTCGGCGATTACTTCAAGATCATCGTGGTGACGCAACTCGTCGTGGTCCTAACGCCCGCCGCTTTGATGACGGTCATGTTCACGCGCAGTCCCAAGCAAACGCTGTTGCTCCGCTGGCCCGTTTGGTGGACTTTGTCGGCCGCCGTTCTGTTGGCGGTAGCCTTCGAGCCCATCATCTTAGTGCTGCGTGTGGCGGTCGAGCAATTGTACCCCTTGTCGCCCGCGGCAGTGGCCGTCCAAGAGAGCATGCAGAAAGCGCTGGGCGAAGCCCCTAACTTGGGCTGGGTGATTTTGCTCCTGGGGTTGGTCCCGGCCATTTGCGAGGAGCTCGCCTTTCGCGGATTTATTTTGTCTGGTTTTCGCCATCTCGGACATAAATGGCGGGCCATTGTTCTAAGCAGCCTATTTTTCGCGATCACGCATTGGATGTTTCAACAATCGGTGATCGCTTGCCTGCTCGGTGCCGTCATTGCCTTCATCGCCGTGCAAACCGGAAGCATAGTCCCCGGCATGCTTTTCCATTTCACGCATAACTCGCTGTTATTGATCTCGGCGGAATTCAGCGAGCAGCCACGCTTTCAGAAGTTTTTTATCTGGCTCTCCGAAAAACAATACATTTATTCCTGGTGGATATTTGGAATGGGGGTAATTGTAACATGCTTGTTGCTGTTGAAGTTTGGCAGCCTTTCGTATCGAAAGACGGAAGAAGAAGCGTTGCAGGAGGCCATTGATCGTCAGGTGGCGGAAGTCCCTGGGTGAGTTAGACAATGGATCCTGCCTGCCCTAAAATGCGGCTCCCATTTCTCCCGCATGGCCCGGTGATTTTCCGATGCTTGCCTTCCGCGCCCGATACGTGTTCCCGATCAATGCGCCCCCGATCCCTGACGGCCTGGTGGCGATTGATCACGACCGCATTGTGGCGGTAGGCGAAAGCTCTTCTCCAGCGATTCGCGATTTGCTGCCGGCCGCCCGAGATTTAGGCCACGTGGCCATTCTGCCGGGGCTCATTAACCCCCACACGCATTTGGAATTCAGCGATTTGCAGCAACCCCTGGGGACTCCGGGAGTAGCGTTTACCCAGTGGATTCGCGATGTGGTGCGCCAGCGGCGGGAGCGAAAATCCAATCACGATCCGCTCGCACTCGGCATTGCAGAATCGTCCTCATGCGGTGTGACGACGCTGGGAGAAATCGCTTCCACGCCTTGGCAGCGAGGCATTTCCTGGCCGCTGGAAATCACTGAGTTTTGCGAAGTGATAAATTTCCAGCGCGAGGCAGATCAACAACGATACCAAAATGCGGTCAAAGCCGTGACGAGTGGCATAGATGATGCGCATGCTGCGATCCAATGGACCGATTCTTTCCGTCCCGGCATCAGCCCCCATGCGCCTTACACAGTTCGGCCACAGATCATGGTGGAATGCGCTCGAATTTCGGCGGAACGGCGAATTCCTTTGGCCCATCATCTAGCGGAATCGCGCGACGAATTGATGCTGTTGCGGACCGGACGCGGCCCCTTCGTCGGGTTGTTGGAAGCTTTCAACGCCTGGGATCCGCACGCTATTCCGTTTGGCTCACGCCCCCTCGATTATTTGAATATGTTGGCCGGGGCGCACCGCACGCTAATCATCCACGGCAATTATTTGGACGATGAGGAAATCAATTTTGTGGCCCACAACGCAGAGCGAATGTCGATCGTCTATTGCCCGCGGACGCATGCCTACTTTGGGCACGATCCTTATCCACTAGCGAAAATGCTGGCGGCCGGGGTGAATGTGGCTCTGGGTACCGATAGCCGCGCGTCGAATCCGGATTTATCGATTTTGGCCGAAATGCAATTTGGCGCGGCCCAGCACCCCACGGTGCTGCCGGCGACACTGTTGCGGATGATCACCGTCAATGCCGCCAAAACCCTGGGACGCGAGGCAGAAACCGGCACGCTCACACCGGGCAAATTCGCCGATTTGGCGATCGTTTCGCTGCCCAAACATGACGCCGCCGATCCGCACGAATTGCTGTTTGATCCTGCTTGCGGCGCTATCGCCACCATTTACCGCGGCCGTGCCGTACATGGCGAAAAAGTGCTCTGGCCGTCATAAAGCCGCGACCGTTGGTCGCGCGGAACTGCCGTTTGATAACGGCTAATCCGGTGCGACCCGCGGTCGCCGCTTTACGGAAGATGCAGCCTCTCACAGCCGGCAGTTGGCAATTTGCGTTTCCAAAATTGCCGAGGCTCCAATCGCTTCCAGCCGTTCCATAATGTCGATCACTTCGCCCCGGCGAACCATCACTTTCACCGCGCACCACTGGGGGTCTTCCAGCGCGCTGACCGTCGGCGAGTTGAAGCCAGGCGTAATTTTTTCCGCTTCTTTCAGCTTGGCCCGCGGCACGTTGTATTCCAGCAGCGAGTAACTGCGGGCAATCACCACGCCCTCCAACCGGCGAACCACGCGGTCGGCAAGTTCGGCGTGTCGTTTCTGTCCGTTTTGAATGAGGATGGTTTCGTAATTGCCGATTTCGTCGAGAATGCGCAACTGATTGGCTGCCAGCGTGCTGCCGGTTTCGACCAAATCGACAATCGCTTCCGCCACGCCTAGCGCGATCATGATTTCCACGCTGCCGGTCAGCGTAACCAAGTGTGCGGCTTCGGCCCCGTGTCGCTTAAGATATTGCCGTGTGACGTTGGGAAAGCTGGTGGCAACTCGCGCGCCGTGTAAATCCTTGGCGGCTTTGACCGCGCTGCTTTCAGGCACACACACCGCCAGCCGGCAGTGGCCGATCCCCAAATCAAGCCGCCGGAGCACTTCGGCGCCGGTTTCCGCCACCAAATCGGCGCCGACAATGCCCATATCGATGGCCCCTTCGGCACACAGCACCGGAATGTCGTCGGTCCGCAGAAAAGTGATGTCGACGGGAATTTCCTTGCAGCGTGCAAACAACGTCCGTTCCGAGCGGCGAAAGCTCAGCCCGGCTTCTTTGAGCAGGCTTTCGGCGATTTCCGCCAACCGGCCTTTGCTGGGAACGCCAATGCGTAGGTTATCCATCGTTTTTCTTTAGACGGAGTTTACCACGGAGACACAGAGACACGGAGGAGATTTTATAAGGAATCCAGGAAGACAGGAACAGAGTGCTATGTTGCGACTGCCCCTATCTGTTTTTCTGTATTCCTGGCTTCCTTATAAGAAATCTGCTGCTGTCTTCTCTGTGTCTCTGTGCCTCCGTGGTGAAAATTGGCTTTCGAATTTACTGATTTATTGTTTGGGTCGTGACGCTTTTTCGTCCAGCCCGCTAATGCCGAAGCGCTTCGCGATTTCGGCTTCCACCTCGGTCAATTTAACCTCTCGGTAGCCGAGCATGACGAATAAATGGTAAATCAAGTCGCCGGCCTCGCGAATTAAATGAGCACGCCCTTCTACACCGGGTTCGCCGGCCGCCTCCACCACTTCGGCCGCTTCCTCGACAATTTTCTCGCCGATCTTTGCCACGCCGCCGGCGAACAGCGTGGTGGTGTATGATTTCGTGGGCGGATTGATTTTTCGGTCTTCAATCACCGCCATCAGTTGGGCCAAAATGTGCTGCTGGGTTTCGCTCACGTGAATTCTGGATTACTGCCTTCCCAACGACTTTGGAAACTCTTAAGTTCTTCCGCTGCAATGGTCGTTCATGAAAGATGTTACGATAGTCGGGAAGGTTCGTTCAGGCAACCGGAAAAATGTCAGAAAGCACAGGCTGGCCGAAGATCCACAATGACTGAAATCTTGCCAAATGCGTGGTTTCTGACTGGTCCAACCGCTGCCGGGAAAACGGCAGTCGGGTTGGAGTTGGCCCGGCTGATCGGCGCCGAAATTATTTCGTTGGA
>DATJYL010000042.1 GCA_035499655.1 Pirellulales bacterium | reverse complement strand
AAATTCCTGAGTGTAGAATGGGTTGCCGGGATCGCCCAAAACGCAAAGCGTCAGCAGATCGGCCGCGTAATCGTAGTTGTGAGTCAGCCGGTTTTGCTTACCCCGTTCGTATTGCTCCTGCAACCGTCGGCGAACGGCCGGCGAAAGAGGGTCTTGATTGCCGCCTGCTTCGGCCATGATTGGATTGGAAAGCATTAAAAACCGGCGTGTATGGGCCTGAAAAAATCTCCCATTCGCAACATCCTCACCCTTTGCCCATTCTAACATCCCTACATGGCAAAACAACGACAATTGAAGCCATACGCCATGTCCCTGCCGAAACCGAGCCACATGCCGGGAAAAGTTGCGCTTGTCGGCGCGGGACCGGGAGATGCTGGCTTAATTTCCTGGCGTGGCGTCGAGTGCCTGCGTCGGGCCGATGCCGTGTTGTACGACTATTTGGTGAATCCCGCGATTTTACGGCACGCATCGGCGGGGGCCTCATTAATTTGCTTGGGCAGGCATAAGAAGCCAGAAGGCAGAGGGCAGAAGGCAGAAGGAGAACAAAACGCAAAAGGCAGAAGGCAGAAAGCAGAAAAATGTAGTGAGATTCACGAGGGGAAGGAGGGAGCACGCATCTGGCAGCAAGCCGAAATCAATGAGGAATTGGTGAAGCTCGCCCGCCAAGGCCAGTATGTAGTGCGGCTGAAAGGAGGCGACCCGGCCGTATTCGGCCGCCTGCTGGAAGAAGTTTCCGCGCTGGAAGCCGCCGGCATCGCTTACGAAATTGTGCCGGGAATCACCGCCGCGCTGGCCGCCGGAAGTTACGCCGGCGTGTGGATTACGCAGCGCGATGTGGCTTCCGCTGTCGCACTAATCACCGGGCACGAAGGAGACAGCGAGCATGCCCCGCCGCTCGATTACGCGGCCCTGGCGGCGTTTCCCGGAACGTTGGTGTTTTACATGGGCGTGACCACGGCGCGCGAGTGGACCGCCGCCTTGATGAGCGCCGGCAAACCGCCCAACACGCCGGCTGCGATTGTGCGCCGCTGTTCCTGGCCCGACCAAAAAACTATACGCTGCACATTGGGCAGCATCGTCGAACAATTGGAAGCGGCCCGCATGCGCCCGCCAGTGATTGTCGTCGTGGGCGATGTCGTGAACTCCCTCTCCTCCCGGTACAGGGTCGGGTCTCCGCAGGCGCCTCGCCATGGCGAGGTGACGGTGCCGGAATCCTGGTTTACCGGACGACCACTGTTCGGCCAGCGGATATTGCTCACTCGGCCTGTTGATCGCACCGACGCACTGTGGCAACCACTGACAGAATTGGGGGCAGAGTGCCTCGTTCAACCGGCCATCGAAATTTCTGCTCCCGACGACTGGCAGCCTGTCGACGCAGCGTTGGCGCGGCTGAGCGATTTCGATTGGCTGGTGTTCTCCAGCGTGAATGGCGTGCAGTTTTTGCTCGATCGGCTGCTGGCCACCGGCCGTGATGTACGCCAACTGGCCGGAATGAAACTGGCTGCGATTGGACCGGGAACAGCGGAGGAATTGGCCAATTATCATTTGCGCGTCGATGGGCAGCCCGCTGAAGTATACCGGGCCGAAGCATTGGCCGAATTGCTCGCTCAAGACGCCCGAGGCAAAAAATTCTTGCTCGCCAGGGCCAGCCGCGGCCGCGAAGTACTGGCCGAAACGCTGCGTGCAGCCGGCGGGCTGGTGGAGCAAATCGTCGTTTACAAGAGCACTGACGTCGCCCAGGCCGATCCAGAAGTCGCCGCCGCGGTAAAAGCAGGCCGCATCGATTGGGTAACGGTGACCAGTTCGGCCATCGCCCGATCTGTGGCGCGAATGTTTGGCGAAGATTTGCGGCGCGCAAAAATCGTCAGCATCAGCCCTGTGACGACGGCCGCGCTACGGGAATTGGGTTTTCAACCCACTGCCGAAGCGAAGCAATACACGATGGACGGCGTGGTTGCTGCTATACTTGCGGCCGGCGGAACCAAGTAAAATTGATTTCCGCCATCGTCTTCCGCTTCCGGAGGCTTGTTATGAAATATCTCGGCGTTGCGCCCATGTTTTTGCTTGCCGCGGCCGTAGCTGGCAGTGCAGTTTGTGCGGCCAGCGGCGCGGCGCCCTCGACCATTCGCGCTTTGGGAACGGTCCAACCGAACACAGTTGTTGATATTTCCGCTCAAGTATCTGGAAGGATTGGAAAAATTCAAAATGTCGCTGTTGGGCAACGAGTGCAGAAGGGAAAGTTGCTGGCGGAAGTCGATTCTGGGACTTACGAAGCCGCTGTGACGATGGCTACCGCTCGCATACACAGCGCCGAGGCAGATTTGGGGCTGGCAAAAACAAACGCAAGCCGAGCCCAGCAGGAATTGCAACATTGGAACAAGCAAGCGGGCGATCAAGGTTCAGATTCTCTCGATGTTAAATCAGCGAAATCAAAACTGGAGGCTGCCCAAGCTCAAGTACAGAGTGATATGGCCACGTTAGAAAAATGCAAAACCGATCTAACTGTAGCCAAGGCAAACCTTGAGCTGTGTCGAATTACCTCACCCATCGACGGTGTCATCATCGATAGTCACATCAAACTCGGACAATCTGTGAAGCCGGGAGGCGATCCCCCCGCGCTGCTGACCATGATCGACGACTCGAAAGTGTCGATTTGGGCATCGGTCAACGAAGCCGATGTTGGGAATGTCAAAGTCGGTATGCCGGCGCAATTTTCCTTCGATGCCCTCCCGGGAAAGACCTTTTCCGGGCGGGTTTCGCAAATTCGGCTGAACGCCGCCGCCCTGCAAAACCAAGTTGTGTACACGGTGGTGATTCCCGTGGATCAGAAAGATCCGCAATGGCTTCCCTACATGACCGCCAACGTGGAAATCAATCCTGGCGAACAAAAGTAAGCGGCAAATGGTAGGCAGTATACAGTCAGGGAGCGAGCCGTCGCCATGCTCAGAGGCGAGACTAAAAAATCTCTTTTCACCGCCCTTGACGTTTATTTATAGACTGTCTATAAATAACGCATGGCAACCATTCACGGCGATAAATTGCGGGGGCATTTGGAGGCGATGATTTTATCGGCCCTGGAGCGCGGCGAAGCGCACGGGCTGGAAATTCTGCAGCGGCTGGAACAGGCCGGCTGCGGTTTACTGAAGCTCAAGGAGGGTTCGCTGTATCCGGCCCTGTATCGTTTGGAGGCTGCCAAACAGGTGGAAGCCGTATGGGAAGAAGAGCCGCATGGCCGCCGCGGGGCTCGCCGCCGAATTTACCGCCTGACCACCAAGGGAAAAAAATCGCTCAGCCAAGGCCGTGCCGAGTGGCAACAATTTGTCCAAGTGCTGAGCGGCATTTTGGGAGCGCCGGCGTAATCTGACCAACCGAAGCGAGAAAAATTTATGTTCCGCAAAGCAAAACCGTTTGGCCAATTCACCGAGCAAGCACAAGTGGCGCTGGAATTGGCGCGGCTGGAAGCGCAACAATTGCAGCACGAATACATTGGCACCGAGCACATTTTACTCAGCCTGGTGAGAGAACCGTCGGGACTGGCGGTGAGCGTCCTCAAGACATTTCAAGTCGATGCGGCGATGGTGCAGACCGAGATCGAAAAGCTCGTCCAGCGCGGACCCAAACTGGTCGCACTGCCGCAAATTCCTTACACACCCCGGGCCAAGCAAGCCCTGGCCTACGCCGTCGAAGAAGCGCAATTTTGGAATCAAAAATCAATCGGCCCGGAACATTTACTATTAGGTTTGCTGCGCGAAGGGGAAGGCGTGGCAGCGCTGGCACTTAAAAATTTGGGCCTGGTGTTCGACGTGGTAGTGCGGGAAGTCGTCAAAACCCGGCTGGCGCAAATGAAAACGGTAGAACGAGCGGTTCGTCCTGTCCGCACCACTACTGCCCACAAGCGGAAGGTGCGGGAAGAATTGCTCGTGCATTTGACGGCCATCTACGACGAAGAACTCGCCCGATCGAAAAATCCGACAACAGCCATGCACGAAGCCCAATTGCGATTTGGCGATCCGACGGAATTGGCTCACGAACTCGATGCGGCAGTGCCGCGGAATGAACGCATTGGCTTTCACTTCGAGCGCTGGCTCGGTTGGCGGGCGCCGGAATCGTCGGTTCATTACCTCGTGCGGCAGGCGCGGTCGACGTTATTCATCCTCGTAGGCATCGGTATGGTTCCGTTATTACTGGCTCTGATCTATCCGTCTGATCCGGCAAAACGACCGCTCATTCGCCACATTTACGCAGCAGCATTGATTTTTACTCCAGTTGCGCAATTCGCCCTTGGCTTTTTGTATTTCAAACTTCGTGATTCGTTGCTGGGTGCATTCGGCAAACCTAGGTCTCACCTTAAGGCAATGCTGTACGACGGCGCGATGATTCCGGCCGTCATGGCAATCGGCTTCGGATTCGTTATCGTTTCGACAGGCGATTACATTCAAGCGCTCTCGCTTCTAATACCGATCGGGACGGGCGGACTGGCCGTGTCATTGGGTTATCTGTTGTTAGCAATATTTCGGGGCCCGACCGAAATTCGCGATACTCTGTGGGCGGTTTTGGATCTGAATGAAGTCGCCGCCGGATAAGCAACGCTGCCGTTGCCGGCAAAGTCTATCTATCCTCCATAACCGGCACCGTCCGTGCCGGAGCGACCCGTTTTGATGCAGTCACCGGCCGCAACAGGCCGACGCTGGTGATAGCGAGGGTGCGCACCGCCGAGGCCAGCCATCGGCTTGCTGGCGTTTCAGGGAGGAATGTTTCGATGACGGACTTGCTGAATTCCGCCACTGCGTCGGCTCGGGCCTTTGTTTCGATTTCGATCGACGCCGATGCAATCTCGCCGAATTCGGACGGCTCACCGCAACAAAGCGACGCCGTTCAATCGGTCATTGCCGAACTGCTGTCGCGCTGCAGTCAGCAACAGATGCCGACGACTTGGGCGTTTCGCAATCCGTCCGCAACTGCAGCGCGCAGAATTACCGACAGCGGGCCAGGACACGAGTTGGCGCTGCTTTCCGAAGCCACACTCGCAAAAGCCGATCTTTCGCGGGGCGATGTAATGCAAGCGGTCGTGCGGCCGTTGCAAGCTGCCGCCGAGGCGGGCCAGTCGATCACGACGCTGGCGGTGCCTTATGCCTGGCAGCCGCAACACATCGATTTATTGACCAAATATGGCCTGACGGTCATCCGCACTCCGCACGTTTTTTCCAGCCATACGACGACAGGAATTCGAGCCGTCTGTTATGGTTTGTGGCAGGTGCCGGTTTCCGCGGTCTTGCACAACAGCCGGTGGATGGCCAATTTCGGTCAATGGCGATGCATGCGGCGGGCGATCGATCAAACGGTGCTGCAAGGCGGATGGTGCCACTTACGGATAGATGCAGCGTCCATCGCCCGGGGCGATGCCGCTTGTGGCCTGCGAACGGTGGGACGGCTGTTTCAGTATCTTTACCAACTGAGAACCGGCGGACAGATCGTGTTGGAAACATTGCGCGGCACGGCCACCCGTTTGGCGCCCAAACGCGCCGTGGCAGCCGCCCAATCGATTCTTCGCGCGGCGTGAAATACAAGAATTCAAAAGTCAGGAAGCGGCAGCCAATCTATCCGTCGCCCGTGCTTCCGCCTTCTGCCCTCCGCCTTCAGCTTCCCCGCTTGGCCATTCAGGCCTGTTCGCGGTATGCTGACCAGCTCAAATAGGCCAGAATGGCGCTGCCAATAATCATGCCGATATCCATGGTTCCGCTGGCGCTCATTCCTCCAAACGGAACCTTGATAGCCAAGTCGAGCGCAAATACCAATAGAATTAGGAAGGCAATCAGCATTCCTATAATGGATAAAGCTTTCGACATTACAAATTGTCCCCGAGCGGCAAAACGCGGTGGTCCTACTTTAGTCAACTTAACTAGTCTAGTTCAACGGGGTGTGGGGGGAGCCGAAAAGCGATTTTCCGGCCGAATATCAGCTTAATCGAGATCACTCGGGCCGCCCATTATGGCACTTTCCAACGATCGCCGCTGGCAGGAATTCCGCCGCCAAATGCCGATTGCGGGCCGCTGGGCCTACTTCGATCATGCCGCCGTCTCGCCGCTTCCCGGTCCCGCGCGCGACGCTGTAACCAATTGGCTGGCCGAAGCCACAGAGCAGGGGGGCACCGCTTGGCCAAACTGGGATCGGAGGTTGCAACAAGTCCGTGCCCAGGCGGCGCACCTGGTCGGGGCGGCGCCGGAGGAAATCGCTCTGGTACACAACACGACTGAAGGCATTAACCTTGTGGCCGAAGGTTTTCCCTGGCGAGAAGGCGATAATCTGGTGTTGCCTGCCGAGGAATTTCCCACGAACCAATATGCGTGGATGAATTTGGCCAGCCGGGGCGTGGAAAACCGCCGCATTCCCATGGAACACGGGCGGCTCGATTTGGGCAAGCTGGAAGCCGCCTGCGATAGCCGCACGCGCCTGGTGGCACTCAGTTGGGTTGGTTTTCTCAGTGGGTGGCGGGTCGACCTGGCGGCGGCCGCCGAAATGGCCCATCGCCGCGGAGCGCTGCTCTTTGTCGACGCCATTCAAGGCTTCGGCGCGTTTCCGCTCGACGTGCGGCAAACGGGCATCGATTTTTTCGCTGCCGGCGGGCAGAAATGGATGCTGGGGCCAGAAGGCGTCGGCCTGTTTTACCTCCGGCGCGAACACTTGCCATTGCTGCGGCCGCTGGGAGTGGGCGCCCACAGCGTGCAGCAAGGACACGATTACACCCGCATCGAGCTGCATCTGAAAGAGACGGCCGCGCGCTACGAAGGGGGCGGCGCCAATTCGGTCGGCTTTATCGCGCTGGGGGCCAGTCTCGATTTGCTGGCCGCCATCGGATTGGATGCCATGGGCCAGCGGATTCTCGAAATTACCGATTTATGTTGCCAGCGATTAGAGGATTTGGGTGCGGTCATCGCCAGCTCCCGCGAGGAGACCGCCCACAATTCCGGCATTGTCACGTTCGAGCTGCCCGGCTGCGATTCGCTGGCCATCCGGCGGCACAGTTATACGCGGAAGGTGGCACTGGCCAACCGTTCCGGCAAGCTCCGGATTAGCCCGCACGCTTATATCAACGACGAAGATATTGACCGCCTGATCGAAACGCTGCGCGAAGCCCAGCCGCTTTGCAGACGTGAATAAGTTCAGCGATAATAATGCTGTAAGCCCGTTGCGCTAAGCCGCAAGCGGATTTGCCCCGAACGCTGACACACTCACCACTCACCCCTAACCAATCACTCCGCACCCGCCATGCCCGAAAACAATTCCCGTGTCGCCGTTTACACCGGCTCATTCGATCCCATCACGCTGGGACACATCAACGTGATCGAGCGGGCCAGCCGGCTGGTCGACAAGCTGATCGTGGGCATCGGCATTAACATCGAAAAACAATCGCTGTTCACACCTGACGAGCGAATGGAGTTGGTCCGACGGGCCACGCAGCATTTGCCCAATGTGGAGGTGAAGCAGTTTGACGGGCTGGCGGTACACTTTGTGCGGCAGTGTGGCGCCCGTGTGATGCTCCGCGGCATGCGGTCGCTGACCGACATTGAAACGGAATTCACCATGACGCTGGCCAACCGCCAGTTAGATCCGGGAATCGAAACCGTGTTTCTGATGTCTGACGAACAGTTCACCCATGTTTCCAGTTCGCTGCTGAAGCAAATTACGCCGCTGGCCACCGACGACGAACTGGCCCGCTTTGTGCCGCGGGAAATTATTCCCGAGCTGCGGCGTCTGTGCCCGCCGGCGAAATGAAATCGCGCTGGAGGCGTAATTGCGGCGCGAACCTCAGCACGGAAGGCTTGCTCCTAAGCAAGACTTGATCTATTGGGAGTCGACAAATGACCGCAGCGGAGGAGGAGATTCGGATTGTATCGGCATCGCCAGAATACCTGGAAAGTTTTCGCGAATGCCTTGACAGTGTAGCGCGGGAACGAAGATGGCTCTCGATTGTCGAAGCCTTTCCCCTCGACGAGATACGAAAGTTTATCGCCAAAACGTCACAACAGGGGGGCTCGGCCTTTTTTGCGGTGTTGGGCCGGCGAGTGGTCGGTTGGGCCGACTGCCATTGGGAAGGGCACGAGACGACACGCCATCGTCGAGTATTGGGGATGGCGGTGCATGCCGATTATCGCGGACGGGGCTTGGGAATTCGGCTATTGCAAACGCTAATTGCCGACGCCAAAGTTAAGGGAGTTATGCGACTGGACCTGTCGGTATATGCCTCGAATTCAGCGGCAATGGGCTTGTACAAGAAGTTGGGGTTCGTTCAGGAGGGCCGGAAGAGGAAAAGCCTATACCTTGACGGGCGATTCGACGACTCGATCCAAATGGGACTGATCTTCCCCGAGAATCTCCCGGCCGATGTCGCGTCGAGATCAGACAAACCGCCAGGCACTTAGACACACAGACCACCAGACACCCGCTTTAATTCTTGCCGCCGTTTCCGTCTTCTTCACGGTTCAAATAGCGGCGCAGGAAACGGGCCCGTTCAATGTTGCGGTCGGCGGTGTTCAACTCGACGCCGCTGATTTTTTGCAAATGAGCCGGCTGCGTCCGAATGAACAACTCGTTCAGCTTGAGCATCGGCAAATCGGCAATCAGGCCCAGGTTGATGCCCATCCGCACTTTAGAAAGTAAGTGCATGGTCTCCTCGGAACTGATGGTCTGCGCCGTCCGCAAAATGCCGTAAGCCCGGCTCACCTGATCGTGCAGCGTTTGCTGGCTTTCCTTGATTAAAAAATCGCGGGCTTCGCGTTCGTAATGAATGAGGGCGGGCACGACGTCGGTGACTTGGTCGACCAGTTCTTTTTCCGACCGACCCAGCGTTTGCTGATTGGAGATTTGGTAAAAATCGCCCATCGCTTGCGAGCCTTCGCCATATAAACCGCGCACCGCCAGGCTGATTTTTTGCAAACTGCGAAAAACTTTGTCGATTTGCCGCGTGATGACCAGTGCCGGCAAATGCATCAGCACGCTCACCCGCACACCGGTGCCAACATTCGTCGGGCAGGCCGTCAGATACCCCAGCCGCGGATGGAATGCATAATTCACTTGCTCGGAAATCAAATCGTCGATCCGGTCGATTTGCTCCCACGCGCCTTGCACGTCCAGCCCGCTGTGCATGCACTGAATTCGCAAGTGATCTTCCTCGTTAATCATCAGGCTGATTTGTTCAACCGAATCGATCACGACGCCGCGGGCGCCTTTGGCCTCGGCATGTTCGCGGCTGATGAGTTGCCGCTCGACCAGGAACTGCCGATCCAGCCGGTCCAAATCGCTGACGTTCACGTAGAGCAGTTCGCCGGTTTTTTCACGGATTTTCAACACCCGGTCGCGGAGCAATTTTTCGATGTCGGCCCGATCCTGATCCGACGCCCGGCTGATGAACGGAAACTCCGCGAGGTTGCGGGCCAAACGAATGCGCGTGCTCATCACGATATCGGCCTGGGGGCCGCTCCCGCGGAGCCATTCGCCAGTCGTATTGGTCAGATCGTTCAGTTCCACGTGGTGTGCGAGTGTTTTTACTCTTGGCTCGCCTCGATTTTTTTAATTGCGTCGCGCAGCTCTTTGGCTTGCTCGTAATTTTCTTTTTCGATGGCTTCTTTCATTTCGCGGCGCATGCGGATCAGTTCCGTCCTCTGCTGAGTGCCCGTGGCGCCGTGTTTGGGTTTTTTGCCTTTGTGAACCGTCTCGCCGTGAATGTTGGCGATCAGCGGCTCCAATTCTTTTTCAAAGCAAACGTAATCGTGGGGGCAACCCAAGCGCCCTTGGTTGCGGAACTCGTAAAAGGTAATGCCGCAGACGGGGCAAGCACGCTGATCGAGCCGCGCCAGCTCTTCCGCGGTTTGACCCACAGCCAGTTGTTGGGCCAGCGCGCCGGCGATGGTAGGAGCGCTGCCCGGTTCACCTTCGCCCTGCGTAAGATATTGGCGCGCGTGCTCCTCGCACAGGTGCAATTCCGTGTGCTTGCCGCCTTCGAGTTCGGTAATGTGGAACGTCGCCGGACGTTCGCACTTTTGGCATTTCATGGGATGTGAACACGGAGCCGACTGAACCGAATTTTCTCGGAAATCGCAGGCCGAGATTCGCGGCTTAAGTCGGCTTGAGGTTATGGGTTGGGAAGATCTATTCCAGTGGAAATCTACGCAAAACGAAAAGTCCCGTTGGGATTCTAACAATGCCCTAGGGGGTGTCAAGGCGAACGCTTTGCCACGCCATTTACCCGCCGTCCACGGTTCGACAACCCAACACTATTATACGTGCCGCGCCAAGTTGAAGTTGCCGGACATACCGCCATGCTGTCATTTTATATGCCTTGACGCGCTCGCTTTGGGCGCGAACGGCGTGTGAACTTTGGTTGTCTGCATTTACGCCGCCTGTTATTCTGAGCCCGCAGGCGGAACTTATTACCACTCACGTACTCACCACTCACTCTTAGCGGCCGCCATGCACTATCCCGATTTCGAAACATTCTCGCGCCTCGCTGCCGGGGTGCATCTGGTGCCGGTCTATCGGCGGCTGATCGGCGATTCGCTCACGCCCGTGTCGGCGTTTCACAAGCTCGACGAGGGTAGCTCCGCTTGTTTGTTCGAAAGCGTGGTCGGCGGCGAAAAAGTGGGTCGCTACAGCTTCCTTACCGCCGAGCCATTTCAGGAAATTGAAGCCTGGGGCAACCGCGTGGTCGTGCGAACGACTTCCAAGCCGCCGGCTTTGCCGGCGAGCGCTGCCGCTCAATCCACAAATACCGAAGAATTCAATTCACCCGATCCTATCGAAGAACTCCGCAAACGGGTCGATGCCTTGCGAGCCGTGCGCTTGCCCGAACTGCCCCCCTTTGTCGGCGGCGCAATTGGCTATGCCGGTTACGACGTGGTCCGGTACACCGAGAAGTTGCCGAATGCCCCGCAGGACGATCGCCACTTGCCCGATCTTTCCTTCGCCTTCTACGACCGGATGGTCGTATTCGACAACATCACGAAAACCATCGTCGTGATTGCAATGGCCCGGGTCGATGCCGGCGATTTGCGTGCCGCTTACAACGATGCCTGCGGCCGGGTCGACAAGTTAGTGAATCGGCTGTCCACTGTTGCACCCTCTCCCTCTGGGAGAGGGCAGGGTGAGGGTGCAGGCGATCTACCGCCAGTCGACATCAGCCCGCTCGGCGATTCGAAAATCGCTTATAAATCGAACTTCACGCAGGCCGCGTTTCAACAGGCCGTGGAAAAATGCGTCCAGTACATTCGGGCCGGCGATATTTTCCAAGTGGTCATCAGCCAGCGTCTGGAACTGCCGATCAAATCGCAGCCGTTCGAAATCTACCGCACGCTCCGGGTCGTGAATCCCAGCCCGTTCATGTTTTATCTGCGTACGCCCAGTGTGACGCTCGTGGGCAGCTCGCCGGAAGTGATGGTCCGCGTGGTCGATGGCAAAGTCACGGTCCGTCCGCTGGCCGGCACACGCCGCCGAGGCCGCACCGAGGAGGAAGATCGCAAGCTGGCCGAGGAACTCATCGCCGATCCCAAGGAACGGGCCGAGCATGTGATGTTGGTCGATTTAGGCCGCAACGACGTGGGCCGCGTTGCCCGTTACGGCAGCGTGGAACTGACCGATGTGATGACCATCGAACGCTACAGCCACGTGATGCACATCACCAGCAACGTCACCGGCCGCCTGGCCGAAGGCAAAGATGCCTTCGATGCCCTGCGGGCTTGTCTGCCCGCCGGCACCGTTTCCGGCGCGCCCAAAGTGCGGGCCATGCAAATTATCGACGAGCTGGAACCGCACCGTCGCGGCCCCTACGCCGGCGCCGTCGGCTACGTCGATTACAGCGGCAACATGGATACCTGCATCGCCCTGCGCACGATCGTGATTCCAAACTCCCACGCCCCCGGGGAGAGGGCCGGGGTGAGGGTGCCGGCAAATTCTTCGTCCAAGCCGTCGGCTCCGCCGACGATTCCCGCCACCAAAACCGCCTATCTCCAAGCCGGCGCCGGCATCGTCGCCGACAGCCAGCCGGAAGCGGAGTGGAACGAAACCCTCAACAAAGCCCGCGGGTTGCTCAAAGCAATTGAAATTACCGAACAGCGCGCCCCACAAAGCCACGACCGTTGGTCGCGCTGAAGTGCTAAACCGCATGGCACTTTGCATGCACCTGCAGCCCCGGGTAAGATGTCGGGCGTTCGGCAACACGCTCTTATCCATCGCTCAAATTCTCGGGGAACCGCCATGATTACAGTCCGCACGGTTCGCGCTCGCCTTGTTTTAATTGCTCCTTTCGCGGTTTCTCTATTGGCGGCGATTGAACTCACGATTTGCGGCACAGTGGCATTGGCCGCAGACACGCCTGCGGAAATCAAAAGTTTTTCGGCGCCGTATCCGACGTTCGGCAAGTTGGAAAGCAAAGACCCGCGGTTCGATAAACTCGTTTCGCCAGACGCCAAGCTGGAAAAACTGGCCGAAGGATTTCAGTGGAGCGAAGGGCCGGTGTGGGTGAAAGACGGCGGCTTTCTCCTCTTCTCCGATATTCCCCGCAACATGCTCATGAAGTGGAAAGACGGCGAGGGCGTTTCGGTTTACATGCACCCGTCGGGCTACACCGGCATTACCGATTACGGCCACGAGCCGGGCTCCAACGCCAATACGCTCGATGCCGACGGCCGGCTGGTCCAGTGCGAACACGGCGACCGGCGGATTTCGGTCCTCACCAAAGACGGCGGCAAACGCACGCTGGCCGACAACTATCAGGGCAAGCGACTGAACAGCCCGAACGATTTGGTATTCAAATCGAACGGCGATTTATATTTCACCGATCCCATTTACGGCCTGCCGAAGCACGAAAACGATCCGCGCAAGGAAATGAATTTTTGCGGTTTGTTTCGGCTGCAAAAAGTAACTGAACAAAACCCACTGGCAACCCCAGCCGCCGGCGATGATTGGCGGATCACGCTTCTCATCAAAGATCTAACTCGACCCAACGGTCTGGCTTTTTCACCCGACGAGAAAAAGTTCTACGTCGCCAATAGCGATCCTGACCATGCGGTGTGGATGGTGTACGACGTTACAGACAAAAACGATTTTGCTGACGGGCCTGGGGCTTTGCTCAACGGCCATGTCTTCTTCGACGCCACGCCGTGGGCGAAAGCCGGCAAAAAAGGCTTGCCCGACGGCATGAAAGTCGACCGCGACGGCAACCTCTGGGCGGCCGGCCCCGGCGGTTTGAGCGTATTCGCCCCAGATGGCACGCACCTGGGCACCATCAATCCCGACACCGGCGATCCGGTTTCCAACTGCGCCTGGGGAGACGACGGCTCGACGCTCTACATGACCGTCAACAACAAACTGGCCCGCATCAAAACTAACGCCAAAGGGGCCGGGCAAATTAAGTTTTCTGAGTAAAGCCCCGCGGTTTGCGTGGTGTAGGATTTGCATGGCTTGACCACTGCCACGGGGCCGGCGAATGGATCGATTTCCGGCTGCGTTTTCTCGTCGCTTTGGCTGACCTCTTCTGCTTTCTTCCGCGTGCTGGCCAAGATAAACTCAAATTATGGAAGCAAACGCCCGCACCGTTCCATCCGCCGGCCACATCTTGGTTTGCAAACCGCTATTGTTCTGTCTGGCAGGCCTGTTGGCGCTGCCGGGTTGCCACGGCTGTTCTGCGGAGTCACAGAGTCCAACCGAGACGGGCAAAGATCGGATTGAAGCGGCACCCAAAGAAAAAGAAAAGCCCAAGCCCGATTTCGATGCCGTGAAGCTCACCATCATTCCGCAAAAAACGGGCGAGAACGATCTCCACCGCCGGCTGGTGAAGCCCGGCCATTGGACCGCCGCGGTCGAGGAAATGAAGGCGAACAACTTTGATTTCAACGGCACGCTGTATGCCGACGCTCGCACCGAAGCCGCCGGTCCACCCACCGAGTTGGAGCATGAGCCCATTCGCTTGGCGATTACCCGGCCCGCGGCGCTTCCTAAGGGGCAAGCCAAGTTTTTCGAAATGCTGTTCTTTGTGCCGGGCAATAGCACCAAATCGTGGCTGGCCACGGAACTTCGCAACCGGGGCGGCGCCGTTGCCGCCACACCAGGCCCGGAACCGCTGACACTGATGCACCCCGATCAATACAATCTCGTGGTGTTGGCGGAGCAGCCGCTTCGTTACCAGCAATTGGAGCGATTCGACAGCGTCCGCGCTCCGCATGCATCTAGCCAAAGCGATATCGACACCAGTCTGCACTATTACCAGGTGATCACGCCGCCGCTGGAAAAACCGTTGCCGCTCCCGTCAAACGTGCTGGCGTGGACCAGCATTGCCTATCTGATTTGGGATGATGTCGATCCGAGCTTGCTTTCGCCGGAACAGCAACAAGCTCTGGTCGATTGGCTCCACTGGGGCGGCCAATTAATTATCAGCGGCCCGAAAAGCCTGGATCAACTGCGCGAAAAAGCGTTTCTTGGCTCCTACTTGCCCGCGCTGCCGGGCGAACCGCTTTCGATCACCGCCGACATGCTCAAGCCGCTGAACAAGGCGTGGACTTTGCCCGTCAGAAACGAGCCGGGCCAGCCGCTGGAGCCGGCCGCTGCGTGGAGTGGGGTCCATTTGCTGCCGCAATCGGACGCAAAAGTGCTAGTGAGTTCGGGCGGTGATCAAAACATGCCGTTAGTGGTGGAGCGGCAAGTGGGGCGCGGACGGATAGTGGTGACGGCGTTTCAACTCACGCAGCGCGATTTGTGGAATTGGCCCAGCTTCGACGGTTTTCTGAACGGCTGCCTGCTGCGCCGGCCGCCACGGGTGTTTTCTCGCCCTGCGGAGTTCGAGCCCGTGAGCGTGGACTGGGCCGACCAACCGGGGCGGTACCACGATCCGCTGTTGGTCACCGGGCTGCGATTCTTCAGTCGCGATTGGAATGGCGAAACCGGGTTCGCCGCGCCGCCGGCGACCTTGGGCGGCCCGGGAGCGGCCGGCTGGAACGACGACAGCGCGCCGGCCAATGCCGCCCGCGATTCGCTGCGCCAAGCCGCGGGAATTGTCATCCCCAAGGCGGATTTCGTGCTTCGCGTGCTGGCTTTGTATTTGCTGGTTTTGGTGCCGCTCAACTGGCTGCTGTTCCGCAGCCTGGGTCACGTGGAATGGGCCTGGGTGGCCACGCCGCTCATCGCGGTCGGCGGCATGGCCACGGTGGTGAAAATGGCCCAATTAGATATTGGCTTTGCCCGCTCGCAAACCGAGCTGGCAGTGTTGGAGCTTCACGCCGGTTATCCGCGCGGTCATTTGACGCGTTACACGGCCATGTACACGTCGCTATCGACCACGTACGGCGCCAGCTCAGATAATCCATCGACGCTGATGCTGCCGTTCCCGTCCGATCCCGACTTTGAGCCGCGGCCTGGCCAGGCGATCGACTCCGTCACGTTTCAAAGCGAGCCCAGCGTCCAACTTGCCGATTACGGCATCTCGTCTAACTCCACCTCGCTGTTGCACACCGAGCAAATGATCAACACGGGCGGGCCGATCATCTATGAGGCGGTCCAGGACGCTACCCAACCGACCGGTGCTGAATCGAAGCCCGAAGCTGTAGCCGATCGCACTGCTGCGACGGTGACCAATCAATCGAACTTCATTTTGCAGCGCGCCGCCGGGCTCCGCCGCACAGTGGGCGACGTGTTTGAAATGGCTTGGATCGGCGATTTGCCGCCGGGCCGCAAAGCGAAACTGGCGTTTGAACGCATCGACGACGAAACGCGGTTTCCCAATGATTGGTCGTACGATCTTTCGACGGGCGAAGCTGGCGCCCCCAAACTCAGTTTGCAGCCCCTGGCCGATTTGGTCCGCGGCTCCAAAACCTTGCAACAAGGAGAAACGCGGCTGGTGGCGCTCATCGATGGGCCGCTGCCGGGATTGCAAATTGACCCGGTCGCCTCCCAAGCCACTCGGGGCGGCACGCTGGTGGTGGTAAACTTGCAATATCCGGCGCTTTCGGCCAATCCGCCGCAACCCGACCGCAACACGCACCGCGACATCGCCACACCTCAAGAAGAGCGCGAGAACGAAAGCGAACCGCCGCCGGACGACAAACCCGATACCGATTCCTGACGATTTAATAACCGCAGAGACGCGGAGACGCAGAGAGGAGAAGAAGCGAATTAGGAAATGCAGAGAAAACAGAAATTTGAATAAGGAATCCAAGAATGCAGGAAAAATAAAAAGGACCAATGGAATCAATGCAAAATTTTGCTTGCTTTGTGCCATTGCTAAAACTCATCATTCCTGGTTTCCTGGCTTCCTTATAAAATGTCTTCGTTGCTGCTCCGCGTCTCCGCGCCTCTGCGGTTTATTTGAATTGCGAACTTATCGATCCACCCCATGATTGAGCTTATCAACTTCACCAAGCGCTACGGCGATTTTACTGCTGTTGAGTGTCTGAACCTGCGCATTGGGGCGGGCGAGTTGTTCGGGTTCATCGGTCCCAACGGCGCCGGCAAAAGCACCACCATCCGCTTCCTGGCCACGCTGCTGAAAGCGACCCACGGCGACGGAGTGGTGGCCGGCCACAGTGTGACGCGCGATCCGCTGGCAGTCCGCCGCGTGGTCGGTTACATGCCCGATAACTTCGGCGTGTACGACGGGATGAAAGTTTGGGAGTTCCTGGATTTTTTCGCCGTGGCCTACCAAATTCCGCGCAGCAAGCGAAAGCAAGTCATCGGCGACGTTCTGGAACTCCTCGATCTGACTGGCAAGCGCGACGATTTCGTCAACGGCCTGTCGCGCGGCATGAAGCAGCGGCTGTGCCTGGCCAAAACCCTGGTGCACGATCCACCCGTGCTGATTCTGGATGAACCTTCCAGCGGGCTCGATCCGCGCGCTCGCCTGGAATTCAAAGCGCTGCTGAAAGAGCTGCAGCGGATGGGCAAAACCATCCTCATTTCCAGCCATATCCTCAGCGAGCTCGCCGATTGCTGCACGAATATCGGCATTATCGAACGCGGCCAACTGCTGCTGAACGGGCCCATCGATGAAGTCTACCGCCGCATCCACCGCAACCGGCTGATCGAAATCAAATTTCTTGATGGCGGCCTGGAAGCGGGCCTTTCCATCATTCGCAGCCTGCCCGAAACCCGCGGCGTGCAAATCGACGATCATCGCGTGACCGTGGAACTGGAAGCCGACGATGCCCGCGTCGCCAACCTGCTGGAAGAACTTACGCGCCAAGGCGTCAGCATCCGCAGCTTCAACGACAAAGACCCCACGCTGGAAGACGTGTTTATGCTGGTGACCAAGGGACTAGTGACGTAATCCATAAAGCCGCGACCGTTGGTCGCGCTTCGGATGGCATCGCCATTTAGCCGCTACTCGAAGAGGAGAGTATCTGCTTCAAGTGTTTTCCGAACCAAACAAAAAAGATGGATCGAGCAATCGCGCTCCGTGTATCACACGAACGACAATCACCCGTTCCTTCTCCACCCGATAAATCGTCCGATAGGGTCCCAAAAGCATGTGTCGGTATTCGATGCCGATTTCTTGCGCTTCCGGAATGACTTCGTGCCGCAGCGGCATGGTTTTCAGACTGCGAATTTGTTTCGCAATTCGCAGCAACCACCGCTGCGCTGCCACTGGTTTATCAAGAGCGATGTAGTCCCGGATTTCATACAGATCGCGCTCTGCTGTGACCGTAATTTCAACGCGATGTTTTTTTGGCACGGCCAAGTTCTTTCAGCACTTGATCAGCAGGGCGTAATCGTCCGGCCCGCACGTCTTGTTCTCCTGCCTCTAGCAGATTCGCTAGATTAGCCGCTTGGATCCGTTGTTGGTAAGTAGCGGCATCGACGACCACCACTCCCGGTTTGCCCTGCATGGTAATGGTCACAGGCTGCTTGGTTTTTCGCACCTGTTTCACAATCTCCATAGGCTGCCGCTGAAATTCGGCCACTGTCTTTACATTTTTCGATCGCGCTGTCGACATCGAGCAACCCTTGCTTGAAATCAGCGGCAATAAAGTTTCTTGTTTACAGGCAGAAGATCATTATCGCAACGCTTTTTCGATTTTACGGATTTCGGCAGTTTCTTCACGCAGAATAATGCGCAACATACGATTTATGTCGGCGTCTCTGGGCAACTTACCTTTAACTCGATTGCCGGGCGTGGAGATTAAATTTGTCAGTAGTGTTTCCACATCTTTGAGATAGTTAACTCGCTTTATCCGGAAGATAACGAAACTGTCCCACTTTTGAGCGTGGCGATCTTTCAAATGCCAACGAATACGTCCCAAGAGATTCTTGGTAAGGCCCACATAGTAAAGTTTTTTGCCGCGATACAGTGCATAGATTCCCGCATATCCCCTCATGATGCTCTTCAATCCAACTTGAAATAGCGGATTTTCAAGTATTTCATGCGGCAGGCGTTTAGTCATACCCTTAATGAGCGCGCCTTTACCAAATCCGTTTTTGCTATGTCGCTTCGGCTTGATGCGGCTAACACGGTCTAATTTTGGATCCACAACCCGCTGACCGTTTCGACTCGAAGATTTCATCGCAAAGCATTCCCGTACAATGCAACTCTGAATTAGCGAAAATCATTCGCACAAGCGTATGCTGATCTCAGCCATAGCATAATTGCTCGCTATCGCCAAGTAAACCGCGCTGGAAGCAGGACACGTCGAATCAGAGTGTTATACATACTCACTTCAGCCGCACGGCGGGCAAACGTTTGAGGCGCTGATTTTTTGGGTCGATTTCGATGCCGACCGACTCCAGCGCGGTAACGCCTAGAATGGGCTCAATATTGTCTTTGCCAAAGATGATTGTCGCCCCGACCATGTCGCCCATGAATTCGACGCGGCCGACACCGATGTCCAAGACAACTTCGGAACCGTCGCCGAGTTCGTAGGTTCGCTTGCCGCTCGGCAGAATGCCGATTTCCCGTAAACGATTCGCCGGCACAACGCAATCGGTAGCGCTGGTATCGACAAGAAACAGGCCTTCCCAGCGGCGTTCTGGTTCCGCAGGATTGCAAACGGCGACGGTAACGTGGATAGCTCCCATGGCTGAAGTATACCACAGGAGCCCGCGTTCGGTACGGCGCAAACTCGGCGGCTTGCGCCGGTTTTTAGTTATTCGTGTGCACCGCTAGCTTTCTTTAGCCGCCGCTGGGCAATCGTACCTCGGTGACCGATTCCTTAAGGAACGTGTTTGGCATCGGGCCGGGGCGGGTCACGCTTAAGCTGTTGCCAAAAAAGTCGAACTTCCGGACCACTTTGGCGATGCTGGGAATCAGGGCGATGGTGTCTTGCATGGGTTTTAATTCTTCGGGCTTGGCGTTGGCGGCGGCCATGCCCACGAACATGGGCGCCATAGCGCCGATTTTGTCGATGATGTCGGCGGCCCTTTTAACTCCCGCGCCAATGTCGCGAAATTCGATTGCGCTAATGGGCCCCTGCAAATTGATGTTGAGTTTTTCGAAACGCGGGGCGCCCTGGACCGATTCAGCCTTGCCGGCCCGCACCGCCAAGACTTTTTCCACGGCCTCGTGATCGCAGCCGACAATCATCCAGCCGTCCTGAAACCCGATGACGGGCTGTACGCCGATCATTTGGAACACCGCCGCGTGGATAGATTGAAATCCTTTTAAATCCGCGCAATCTTCGAGCTTCAACTGCTGCATTTGCACGGCCGGAATCGTGTTCAAGCCGTCGACGGCGCGGGTTAGCAACTCGCGTATTTTGTCGGGATTCTCGCACTTGGAGGCCCAAACAGACCCGTGCTTGACTGCGCCATCGGCCCCTTTAATCGGCACGGTAACGCAAACCGACTCGCCGGAAAACGACTGGAGAATGTCGCGATCAAAATCGACGCCGATTTTTTCCTGGAAGGCGGCAAACTTGTCCAGCGGCTCCGCCGAGCCGGGAAATTCTTCGCGCACCATGCTGATGATGCCTGTGTACAGTTCGTGCAAATTGATGCCGGCGTGGGCGGAGAATGCAGTGGCGTCGGCGGGGATCCAGCTTTGCCAGTTCTCCAGCGGCTGGCTATTGCCAAGCACGCGGCCCAAGAGCGTGGATTTGTAGTTGTCGGTCATTTTAACCAGCTCGGCCTTGCGATGTTGTCCGGGCTGGGTGTAGCCGACGGTGACGGTGTAATCGACGACGTCGGTGGCGTCGATGATGCGGTCGAAGAAGTGGGCCGCATGCTGCCCCTTGTCGTCGTTTCCGCCCTGCATGCGCAAAAAAGAGCCGATGTCGCGGAGCCGCTCGAACAGCCGTTGGCCGTCGAAGAATACCAGTGCGTCATCGGGTTTGGGCAAGTGTGTCAGCGCTTCCTGCAGGCGGGGGTCGTCAAACTTGGATTTGGCATCCGGGTCCTGCAATTGCTCTATACTGCGGCGCAGCAAGTCCGTATCCGTGCTGGTGAGTACGATATCGCCGACGCGGGCGATGGCGGGCTGGTACGGAGATTGTTTGGGCAACTTCAAGGTGGTGAGCGTGGCGTCTTTGACCTGGGCGGATTCGACCGTTATTTTGCCATCGCTCCAACGGCCCATTAACTGGAATGTTTGAACGATTCCGCGCTCGCAGTCGGCGGCGTCCGTGGAAGTCAAGCGGACTGCCATGGTGACTTGATTGAAGGGGGCTTGCATGGTTTCTGAGAAGACAACTTCTTGCGCGTTGCACAGCCCCTGGAAGTTAATGGGGGCCAGGGCGTTTCCCAGTTCGTCCAGCTTGGCCTTGGCGGTCGCCAGTTTATCGGCCGGCATGTGGCTGGTGATAAGGCTCAAAATGCGCGGGCCAATTTGTTCGTCCTGAATCGTTTTCCAAGCATCCTCGTAGTAGGCGCGCTCGTAATCGCGCTGCGGATTATGCCGGGCGTAAACGGCTAAATAGGCGTCCGGCAAAGCCACGTGCTTAATGTCGACGGAAGGGGCATCGGCGGCCCGAGACACAGGAGCGGAAAATGCGACCAGAGAGACAGCAACGGCCACGGCAAGTAGT
>DATJYL010000041.1 GCA_035499655.1 Pirellulales bacterium | reverse complement strand
GTGAGAACTTTGCGGACTTCGGGCTTTTCATTGCGGGTAGTGAAGCTGAGGATTTGCTCTTCCTCGGCAGCCGTGGGGTAATCGACCTTGATGTTGAACATGAAGCGGTCGAGTTGCGCTTCGGGCAGGGGATAGGTGCCTTCCTGCTCGATGGGGTTTTGCGTGGCGATGACAAAAAACGGCTCGGGCAGGGGATGCGTGGTTTGGCCGATGGAAACTTCGCGTTCCTGCATCGCCTGCAACAGCGCGGCCTGGGTTTTGGGGGGCGTGCGGTTGACTTCGTCGGCCAGCAAAATGTTGGTGAAAATGGGACCTTCGACAAAGCGGAAATTGCGCCGGCCCGCTTCATCTTCTTCCAGCACGTTGGTGCCGGTGATGTCGCTGGGCATCAGGTCGGGCGTGAATTGAATGCGCTTGAATTGGACGTCCAAAATGCGGGCCACGGTACTGACCATCAGCGTTTTGGCCAGGCCGGGAACGCCTTCCAACAAGCAATGGCCGCGGGTGAAAATGGCGGCGAACATTTGCTCGATGACGTCGTTCTGGCCGACGATGATTTTTTGCAGTTCTTCTTGCATCAGCCGGCGATGATGGCTGAATTCCTGCAAGATGTCTCCCAGGCTGCGCGGTTTGGCGCCGGCGGCCGGCGGCGATGCGACGGTGGAAGCGGTAGTTGGCTCAGGAGGCATAATGGCGGACTTTCATCGCGGACAAAAGGCGCGCGGCAAGCTCATTCTTCCATCGTATAACCCAGGCCGTGTTCAAGCAACGCAAACCGGCGGTTTATTGCGGCCGTAAGTTAAAGAGTCTACAATGGTTGTGTTACGCTTCGGCTTTAGCAAAGGACGCGGCTTGTCATGAAGCGATGCCCGGCGTGCTGGTGGGTTCTATCTGTATCGATATTGCTGAACGTACGGCCTGCTGTGGCCGACGATGCACCGGTCGAAATCACGGCCGCCCAGGTTCAGACTGCCATCGAAAAAGGGGTGGCGTACCTTAAAAGCACGCAAAATCAAAACGGCTCATGGGAAGATTACACGAGTTTTTCCGGGGGCGTCACCTGTCTTTGCACGTTGGCGTTGCTCAACGCCGGCGTAAGCGTTGATGACGAGCAAATGCGCCGGGCCCTGGACTACATTCGCGGTCTGCCGCCTGACAAAACTTATGTGGTCTCGTTGCAGACTATGGTGTTGTGCCTGGCGGAGCCCAAGAAAGATTTGCTGCTGATTCGCCGCAATGCGCAATGGTTGGAGCAACAGCAAAATCCGAACGGATCGTGGACCTACATGCAGGGATTGGGGAGCGGCGACCCGTCGAATTCGCAATTTGCCTTGTTGGCGCTGTATGAGGCGGAACGTGTCGGCGTGCATGTTGCCGACCGCACTTGGAGCTCGGCACTGCAATACTGGTTACGGCAACAAAACCCCGACGGCTCCTGGGCCTACGAGCCGGTGCCCGGCGCGCCGGGACGGGGGAGCATGACGTGCGCGGGCATTAGCTCCGTGTTCATCGCCTCAGGCCGGTTGAGCGCCGGCGATGCGGAAGTTACCGCCGACGGCTTAAAGTGCTGCGGCCAGCATCTCAACAATCCGGCCGTAAAAGCTATGGAAGACGGCCTGGTATGGCTGGGCAATAATTTTTCCGTACAGCAAAATCCCGGCCCCAGAAATTTGAGCATTTGGAATTTATATTACCTGTACGCCGTGGAGCGTGTCGGCCGAATGACCTCGCACCGGTTTTTTGAAAATCGGGGCACGGGGCAGCATTACGATTGGTATCGGATGGGGGCGGAATATCTGATCGCCAAGCAAGACGCCCTTTCAGGCTACTGGAAAGGCGAAGGGCATGCCGAGGGCGATCCGCACATTGCAACCAGCTTTGCCTTGCTGTTTTTGGCCAAAGGCCGGCGGCCGGTGCTGATTGCCAAAGCTCGATATGGCGACGGCGACGATTGGGCGCGCCACCGCGCCGACCTGGCGAATCTGACTGCTTACGTCGAAACAAAATGGAAGGCCGATTTTCCGCTGGGGCTGTCGTGGCAAATTGTCGATTTGGCGGATGCCTCGGTCGAAGATCTTTTGCAAACGCCGGTGCTGTACATCAGCGGCAGCAAGAATCCAGATTTGCTCGATCAAGCCCAAAAATTGCGCGAATACATCGATCGGGGCGGTTTCATCTTTGCCGAAGCCTGCTGCAGCGACAGCGCGGGCTTCGACGCGGGCTTTCGTGAATTGATGGACAAAGTTTTCGAAGAGCCGGAGTATCGACTGAAGCCCGTGCCGCCGGAACATCCGCTATGGACGGCCGAAGAGCCGGTGCGTCCGGCGCTGCGGCCGAACTTGTGGAGCGTCGATTACGGTTGCCGCACCAGCGTGGTGTACGCGGCGCCGCCGGAACCGAACAAGGGAGATTTGCCCAATGGCCTGTCGTGCTATTGGGAAATTGCATCCGGGCGCGATCGCAAGTTGAATGCGGCAATTCAAGAACAACTGGGCGCGGCGCTATCGATGGGCATCAACGTACTGGCTTACGCCACTAACAGAGCGCTGAAAAGCAAGGACGAGAATTTTCAACTCGCCGATCAATCTCCCAAAGAAGAAGACACTTTCGAGCGCGGCAAGCGGTATGTGGCCAACGTGCGGCATGCCGGCGGATGCGATTCCGCGCCCGGCGCGCTACCCAGCCTGTTGCGGGCCGCCAACCGCGAGCTGAAAGCGCGGTTTAGCACCGATCAGCGATGGGTGCACATTACCGATCCGGA
>DATJYL010000040.1 GCA_035499655.1 Pirellulales bacterium | reverse complement strand
ACCGCCAGTTCTGCTTCAGTCGCATAACCAACAGGAAACTTGCCAAATCCAAACAAATCCATCATCATCAACACATCTCTTCGCTGGCCGGTTTTGAAGCGCCGATCCCCGGCTGGTTTTAATGCGCCGATTGACAACTCCAAAGAACCAGTCGTACCGATAAACTCGATAATCGGGATCATTTGCGACGTCAACTGATAGTAGTGAAATCTCAGGATTGATTTCCCCCATTAGGCCAAATGACCATCGCAAAATTGATCTGTCCCTTCGGTATTTGCTCGTATCGATCGGCTTGGAAGGTTCGCCGTGATATAACACTTCGCAGTCGGCAGAACCCTCGAGACACGCCAATTCAATGTCCATTAGGCGATCGACGCAGCGGACAGCCATAGTTAATGCCTCCAACTCAAGGCGATTAGTGGGATGCGGAAACAGCACTTGGCCTGACAGCCGCCTATTCTAATCAAGGATCAATAGATTTGCCCGCTACCTGTCGAGCAAATTCAATTTGTGTCGGCAGCAAGTTGACCGACTCACCAAGTGAGTTATATGCTTCTGTCCTGGGTCAGAACGCGGTCGTCGTTCCAAAGGGGGCAGTCAATGGAAATCGATCCGATCAAGCACGTTATCGTGCTCATGCTCGAAAATCGTTCGTTCGATCAGATGCTGGGATGCTTCGGCGCCGCTGTCGACGGAGTCGTGGCCGGCAGCGAAGGCGTGAATTACGACGCTGCTGGCAATTCGTATAAACAACGCCCGATCGCCGAAACATCGTTTGCATTTGACCCGCGGCACGAGTGGGAACACGTCATAGATCAGCTTGCCGATAACTACGGCGGATTCGTTAAGGATTTTGCGGCTGCGGCCGAGGGGAGCCCCACGCCGAACGATTACCACGGCGTCATGGATTACTTCGCTCTCGGGCAAGTCGGCGCTCTACATCAACTGGCAGAGCACTTCGCGGTGTGCGATCGGTGGTTCTCTTCGGTGCCGGGGCCGACCTGGGCGAATCGATTCTTTGTGCATTCCGGCACGTCGCTGGGCCGTGTGAAAATGGGTGCGTTGCATTTCGCCGGTTACAGCCAGCGAACCATTTACAACGAACTGGAAGACAAGGGAATCAGTTGGGCGATTTATGCCGGCGACCTCCCGCAGTCGGCCCTGCTTGAACAATTGTGGGACCACATAGATCACTTCCATTCGCTCGGGAGTTTCTACAGCCACGCGACACGATCGGCCGATGACTTCCCGCAGTATGCGTTTCTCGAACCGCGATACAATCCGCCTCACCAAAATGACGACCATCCGCCTCACAATGTTGTCAGGGCGCAGGAACTTTTGGCGTCTGTTTACAATGCCATCCGTGCCAACGAGGAGCTGTGGAATTCAACGATGTTCGTTGTACTTTACGACGAGCACGGCGGGTTTTACGACCATGTGATTCCACCGGCTGCGGTTTCGCCAGATGGTTTGCATCAACAGGGTTGCACTTTCACCCAGCTTGGCGTTCGCGTGCCGGCGCTACTCGTTTCCCCATGGATCGAACAGGGAATTTTCGGCCGCGCCCAGGGCAAGCACTTCGATCACACCAGCCTACTGCGATATTTGTGCGACAAAGATGGGTGGAATGTGGACCCGCTTACCGCCCGTGTGCGAGCAGCGGAAAACTTCGCATCCTGCGTGAATTGGACTGCGGTGCCGAGAACCGATACGCCAACTTCCATCGTCATGCCAGCGATGCCGACGCTCCCTAAAGCGGTGGCCGCGCTAAGGGCAACGCCGCGCGCCAGACCGCCGCTAAATGAAAACCAGGAGGGATTGGCCGCATTCATGCAACACATGGGCCGACAACGGCCAACGCAGGCCCGGGCACTCGCCATGCGCGCCGCTCCAGCCGCTGTGCCCATCGTGCCCCCGGATCCTCAAACAGCAAAAGCCAACTTTCAGAACTGGTTGGCCGAGGCGGAAAGCGAGCCGTAAATTGGCGAGTCCAGGTGCCCGAGCCTTCTGTCAATTAGTTATTTATACAACGTTCACTTGTCTCGAAGAAAAACTTTCGCCCTATCTATGGTAGCCACTTGCAGTACCAAAATCAGGGGGTATATTCGCAGGTCTTGGGGGGTTTCTCGCAAAGCATGGGAAAGTCTATTCATCCACAATGTGTCAATGCGTTCGAAATTTGGTCTGGGAAGCATTCGGACATCCGTCCGATGCAAATGGTTTCGGGGAGGGCGATGCGTATTCTCCTATTGGATTTCTTCTTGCATTCTTGACTACCCAAGTCGCAGCTTTTCTTGTAGCGGTTCAGGGGGACGACGGGGAAAAAGTCTTATTGCCTAGTCTACTTTTAATCCTCTTCGCACTACTCTTCGTCCTTCCGCCAATCCTTTGGTATGTTCAGAAAACTAAGGCGGGCAATCTGCCCCAGCCGCATGAATTCAACGCAGGGTCCGTATATTTTGGTAGATGGGCGTTGCGCTTGACTCTCACTCTAATAATTTCGTGCCCAGTTCTTGGCTATCTCCAGCTTCTTCCAGGGCAGGACAAAAGAGTTGAATTCAAGGCGGCATCAGTGGAATTTTTACCGCCGATTAAAACCCAGAGCTTTTCGACACTGCAAGCTCATAACAACAAGCAGGTTAATCAACTTCTACGAAGTTACGTGAAGGGATTGAATCCTTCGTCGGATCAAGATGTCCTCCTTGTCGAACAAGACGGCAATTTTGAGGAAGATTATCACTCTTTCTCATTCTGGACAGCCTTTGGTCAGCCCGTTCGCACGATGGGAGGTAAAGCTTTTTTGATTCGTCATGCTTCAGCATATCAATCAAGTGAAATACCCACGTATGACGACTTACGATTTTTACCAGATGAGCCTGAGCCGCCATCGAAAGAAGTAATCGAACTTTCAAAACCTAACAAAGGAGATTTTATTGTCCTGATACTAATAGTGCAGAAGCGCACCGACGTTTCGAAATATGAGTTTCCTTCCAATCCATCTAATTACAACCTGGTTATGAGAGTCCACAAATGAACGCAAACCACAAATGTATGTCTTTTATCGCGGCTTTAACAGGAATTCTTCAATCGATTTTTTTGTCTGCAACAATTGCTGGAACAATTACGGGGAATACTAAAAGGCTTACTAATGCACCAGTTGACAAAGTTGAGATTCAAGCGTTTGCACTGGACGCTTTAGGCAATCCGTCGAATGACATTATTGGGACGGCGACAAGCCAAAGTGACGGTGGCTATACCATTAAAATTACTGATCCCAGGCCGTTTGAGCTTCGGTTCTTTCAGAATGGAGATTTAGAAGCAAGTCTTCAACGTATCGCTGGAAATAACGACTTGGCAAATCTGAACATTGTTATCCCAGCCGCCGAAAAGGGTGAAGAAAAACCTAGCCAGAATTGTAGTTGTGCCAGGCGAGGTCTTTTTCATCGACGATGACAAAGAATCGGTATCATCTCTCAACCCGCCACCGGCGCATCCGACGGCCCGGGCCAAACAGAATGCCGAAGCCAGTGATCAGAGTTTGGAATTGAAACTTGGAAAAGGCAGTCCCCTAGGATGTTAATTAGTCATTGGGTTAGCGGCTCCATGCACGCCTTGCCTTTATTGCCGACCTTGTTGACGTAGGCGCTAACTCGATACTTGGACATTTCACTGGCTGGAAACGGTTCATAAAGGTAGGTCAGTTTCTCCGGATCATTCATTGTTGAATCCAGCCAGGCGTCGTAATCAGTGGGCGACAAGATAACGGGCAGTCGATCATGGATCGGGGCCATTAGTTCATTAGGCGTCGTGGTGAGAATGGCGCACGATTCGAGCGGCTTGTCTCCCTTGTCCCACCGCTCCCATATTCCAGCGAAGGCAAACGGCTTACCACCGTTTACCTGAAAATACCAGGGCGCGTTGGCCTGCTGTTGAAAAACTGATCCAGTTGTTATGAAGGTCTTTAGCCCGATGGGCAAGGAGACTTTCACAATGACGACGAAACGTAGGACGCGGCATAGTCCTGAGCAGATCGTGCGGAAGTTGCGCGATGCCGATGCG
>DATJYL010000039.1 GCA_035499655.1 Pirellulales bacterium | reverse complement strand
GGCGACTCACCTCTTCCCTGCGGGGTCGATCCCGTCCAACTCAAGCAACCGAAGTTCACTTGCGTGTCCTCACTCACGACCTGCTCCTGTTGGCAGCATAAGGGTTTCAACAAAGCCTGTTAATCTGTGTTCATCTGTGGCTAATCGATTGAGCAATTGAAATGGGAATTGTAATCGTAGACGGACAAGAAGTGCAGGTTGGCGACAGCGACCGGCTGAATGGCATTCAGGTGGCCGAGCGCGTGGGCGTTGACATTCCGCACTATTGTTGGCACGCGGGATTGACGGTGGTGGCCAGTTGCCGCATGTGCCTGGTGGAAACCGGCACGCGCAACGCCGAAACCGGCGCTATCACGATGATTCCCAAGCTCGTGCCGGCCTGCCAAACGCCGGCCAAGGACGGGACGGTGTTCGTCACCAACAGCGACGCGGTGAAAAAAGCCCGAGCCCAGGTGGAAGAGGCGCTGCTGATCGATCATCCCATCGATTGTCCGATTTGCGACAAGGCGGGCGAATGCCATTTGCAGGATTATCACTTCGAGCATGGCCAGGCGGAGCGGCGGGCAGATATTCGACCATTCACCAGCGCCACGCGCAGCATGGGCGATACCGTCAAGCTGTTTGTCGATCGCTGCGTGATGTGTAGCCGGTGCGTACGGTTTTGCCGCGAAATTACCGGCACCAGCGAATTGCTAGTCATCAATCGGGGCAGCGCCGAGGAAATTGACGTGTTTCCCGGTTATCCACTGGCGAACAAACTTTCCGGCTGTGTCGTCGATCTGTGTCCGGTCGGGGCGCTGGGGGATAAAGATTTTCTGTACAAGCAGCGGGTGTGGTTTATGAAACGGCACTTGGGCGTGTGTGCCGGCTGCTCAACGGGCTGCACGATTCGGATCGACGAAAATCAAGACACGGTGTATCGCCTGACGCCGCAGGAAAATCCGTTCATTAACAAATGGTGGATGTGCGACGAAGGGCGCTACGGTTACAAGCATTTGCACTCGCCGGAGCGAAAGATTGAAGCTATGCGGCGCGGCGAGAGTGTGCATTCGGATGGCGGGAATGCGAGTCGCAACGGCCATGCATACGAAAACGTCGATTGGTCACAGTTACCGCGCGAATTGGCCGCCGCGATGGAAAAGGCGTGCGCCGGTGGCGGTCGGTTGGCGGCGGTGGTATCGCCGCATTTGACTGTGGAAGAAGCGTATTTATTGTGCAAAATGACGCGGACATTTGATTCGCAGGCGGTGTTGGCATTGGGGCCAGTGCCGGTGGTGGGCAAAGATGAATCGTTCCCTGGCAAGTTCACCATTCACGCGGAGAAATGCCCCAACCGCAAGGGCGTGGAGCATGTGCTGGCGCATTTTTGCCAGGGGAAAATTAAATTGTTTGAAGAGTTGCTGGAAGACTTGGCAGGCCAGCACCATCACCCCGGCCCTCTCCCAAAGGGCGAGGGAGAAAAACCGATTAAAGCGGCGTGGATCAGCGGCGGCTATCCGCAAGGAAATTGGTGCGATGAGAATGCGGCCGCCCAATTCGCGGCGCTGGATTTACTGGTGGTGCAAGATATGTTCGAATCGCCCCTGTGGCGGGCGGCACATTATCAATTGCCCGGGGCGGGCTTTGCGGAACGGGCCGGGTCGTATGTGAATTTTGCCCATCGGCTGCAGTCGTTCACGTGGGCCATTCGTCCGCCGGCCGGGGTGTGGACGGAAGGACAATTGTATTGGCAGATGTTGGGCCAGCGCGGTTTGTACAACCCGCGAAAGGTGCTCGACGAAGTGGCGGCCGAAATTGTGATGTTTAGCGCCGCGGCGGGTGAAATTCCGCTGGTGGGATTGGATTTGCGTGTGAACCAATTGGCGACCGCTACAAGTTAGTGGAATCAAGAAACCGCGGATGAATGCAGTAAAAGCCACAGATGAACACGGATGAAAACAGATCAGAGAGAGAGAACGAGAACCATAGAGATGGGCTTTCGCAACTTCGGAACATCGACAACTTCAAACTTTATTAATCGCATTCATCTGCGTTCATCTGTGGCAAATTATGGCTGAATTGATTGTAATCCTGATCAAAATTCTGCTGCTGGTCGGCGGATTGATGACGGCGGCGGCGTATTTAGTGCTGCTGGAGCGGTGGATGGCGGCGTGGGTGCAAGATCGCAAGGGACCCAACCGCGTCGGTATTCCGCTGACGAACGTCAAAATGTTCGGTCTGGGGCAACCGCTGGCCGACGGGCTGAAGTTCATTTTCAAGGAAGAGTTCACGCCCAGCCACGTCGATAAGGGGCTGTTTCGTCTGGCGCCGCTGGTGATTATGACGGCGGCCATTGCGATTTTTGCCGCCATTCCGTTCGGCAGCGTGTTGCCGCCGTTGGAAATTAAGGGGGTGCAGGATCCCATTTCGTTGTTGGTGGACCCGGGCCTGGACGTAGGAATGGTGTACATTTTCGCGCTGTCCAGCATTGCCGTGTATGGCGTGATTCTCGGCGGTTGGGCCAGCAACAATAAATACAGCTTTTTGGGCGCGCTGCGGTCGAGCGCGCAGCTTATTTCGTACGAAATTCCACTCGGCCTGGGTTTGCTGGGCGTCGTCTTGTTTGCCGGCACCCTGAAGTTGGATTCCATCATCAGCCAGCAAGCACAAACCGGCGTGTGGAATGTGTTTTTGCAGCCGCTGGGATTTTTTGTGTTTGTGGTGGCGGCCACGGCCGAAGCGGCACGGCTCCCCTTCGATTTGCCCGAGGCCGAACAGGAACTGATCGGCGGCTATCATACCGAGTATTCCGGCATGAAGCTGCTCTTGTATTTGATTGCCGAATTTTTGCACATGATTACGGCCGCCTTTTTGATTGTGATTTTGTTCTTGGGCGGCTGGCATTTTTGGGGTTTGACGGGCTCAGGCAACGAGGTGACCTGGCTGACTGCGATTTTGCGGATTGTGGTGCTCGCGGCGAAAATTTTCGCGGTGATTTTGCTGTTCATGATTGTGCGCTGGAGTTGGCCGCGGTTTCGGTTCGATCAACTCATGTCGCTGGCCTGGAAAGTGATGGTGCCGCTGGGGCTGGTCAACCTGGTTGTTACCGCGGCGCTGGTGGAATACGGCGAGCCGCTGGCAAAATCAATTGGCATCAGCAGCCTGTGGGTCACGATCATCTTGAGTTGGGGCGTCACACTGGCGGCGTGGGTTGTGGCTGGAATTCTTGCGCCGCTGGCGACCGATAACACTCCGCGGCCGACGGCGCTTCCCTTCGACGCAGAAAGCGAGCTTGCGCCATGAAGCCGGATGATCCGAACATCAAATGGATTGAAGAACCCAAGCTCGGCTTGGCGGGGCGCATGTATTTACCGCTTGTCGTGCAGGGCTTATCGACCACGGTGAAGCACTTGTTCAGCCCGAAGGTGACGGTCAGCTTTCCGGAGGAGCGGCCAAAAATTGGCAATCCGCTCATTTATCGCGGCGTGCATCGGCTGAATAAAGATCACGAAGGACGGGTAAAGTGCGTGGCGTGCTTTTTGTGCAGCACGGCCTGTCCGGCGCATTGCATCGACATTGTGGCGGCGCCCAGCCCATGGCCCGACCGGGAAAAATACTGCGAGAGCTTTCAAATTGACGAGCTGCGTTGCATTTTCTGCGGCATGTGCGAGGAAGCGTGCCCGGTCGATGCCATCGAGTTGACCAGTCTGCTGGATCTGACCGGCCGCAGCCGCGAGGAAATGGTGTTCGACAAGGAGAAGCTGCTGAGCGTGTACGACATTACCAAGGATGCCGAGCCGATGAAATCGATTGCGCTGGGAGGCACGGTATGACGGGCGCAACGTCGGCCATTTTCGAACCGCTGTGCCGGTGCTTTTTGCTGGCGGCGGATGCTGCCGAGGCAGCGACGCCGGCTGCGCCGCCAACGGGATGGAATCGGGTGATCGCGCCAATCGTGCAGCTTCATCCGTTGGCATGGGGACTGATTTTGGCTGGGCTGGCGCTGTGGCTGATGCTGCCGCGCGGAAGCGCCAAAGGCCGGGCCGTCGGCGCCGTGCTGGGGATTGTCGCCCTGGGCCTGCTCGGTTCGCGGTTGTTGCCGCTGGGCCTGTGGAGCAGCAATGTGGTGTTTTGGATTTTGAGCGCGGTCACGGTCGCCGCGGCGGCGTGCACGGTGACGTTTCGCAGTCCGGTCTATTGTGCCGTGTGGTTTGCCATGACGCTGACAGGCACGGCGGGCATTTTCATGGTGCAGGGCGCGCAGTTTTTGGCCGTAGCCACCATCGTGGTTTACGCCGGCGCCATTTTGGTGACGTTTTTGTTCGTGCTGATGTTGGCTCATCCCAAGGGGGACGCGTATTACGACCGGGTCAGTTGGGAAGCGCTATTGGGCGCCGCAGCGGGCACGGTGCTGTTGGCAATTTTGTCGGTCACGATCGGCAAACTGGGCCTGAACCAAGTTCAGGGTCCGGCTGAGGCAACGCTGCAACAAGATGTGCTTGTGCCCGATCACGTGGCGCGGCTGGGGGCGGAATTGTTCGGGCGGCATTTAATTGCCGTCGAAGTGGCCGGGACGCTGCTGCTGATTGCCCTGGTGGGAGCGACGGCGATTGTCAGCGCTCAGCGTGGTCAGCAGGCGGCGGAGGCAAAGCACCAAGCGGAAGGTGCGCAGACGAATTTGAAAAAGACGCGTTCATCGCAAGCGGGCGGCGGCGAAAAAACGCAATTGCAGGAGTCAGCCCGATGAACGAAGCCGCTCTATTGCAAAATTCGCTGTTGGTGGGCGCGGCCCTGTTTTGCATTGGGCTGGTTGGCTTTTTAAGCCGACGAAACATGATTGTCATGTTTTTGTGCGCCGAAATGATGTTGCAGGGCGTATCGGTCAGCCTGGTGGCGTGGGGCCGGTGGCACAACAACTGGGACGGGCAGGTGTTCGTCATTTTTATTCTCACTGTGGCCGCCTGCGAGGCGGCATTGGCGCTCGCGCTGGTGCTGATGCTGTTCCAGCGGCGCGATAACTTGGACATTGCCGCGTGGGACGAACTACGGGAAAGCAATTTGCCGGCCTATGTGGATCACGAATTGCCGGCGGTGGCCGAAATCACTCCGCATTGGCCGCACCTGACACCGGCCGGCTTGGAGCCGAAAGCGGATGTGGAAGAAGAAACACATCGGAGTCATGTGTAGCTAGTTAGCCCTCGGTCACTGACCGGGGGTTAAATATGCGATTTTCAAACAACATTCATGATGGATACCCTGCTAGTTTTGATTCCCGCATTGCCGCTGGCGGCGTTTTTGCTGCTGGCGTTTTTCGGCCGTGCGCTGGGGCGATTCAGCCACTGGCCGGTGGTGTTGGCGTTTGCCGGCTCGTTTGCGCTGAGTGTGCCTTTGCTGTTCAGTGTACAGGCACAATCGAGCGAATCGCTGAATGGCGGCCAGGGGCGCGTTGGTTACGAACACGTTTGCACCCTGTGGACCTGGGCCGATGTGAGTAATGCTTACACGCCTCGGCCAACAGCCAATACATCGTCAGCCGCCATCGTGCCTGTCACACCGCACAACTTTACGATTGACATTACGCTGCGGGCCGATCCGCTGACATGCTTCATGCTCTGCATGGTGACGTTCATTTCCACGCTGGTGGCGATTTACGCCAGCGGGTACATGCACGGCGATCCCGGCTATCCGCGGTTCTTCTGTTACATTGCGCTGTTTGTGTTCTCGATGACGATGCTGGTTTCGGTCAGCAATTTCTTGCTGCTGTACACGTTTTGGGAAGCCGTGGGATTGTGCAGTTATTTGCTGGTCGGCTTTTGGTACGAGAAGCCCGCGGCCGCGGCGGCGGGAATGAAAGCCTTTCTGGTCAACCGCGTGGGAGATTTCGGCTTTGCCATCGGCATTTTTCTGATTTGGACGACGTACGGCACGTTGAATTTTCACGATACGCAAATCACCGCTGCCCATGGCGCGGTGCAACAGGTGGCCGGCGTGCTGGGACAAACTCGGCTGGCCAATCCGGCCCTGTATGCCAGCGGCGGCGTGGCCGTGGCGATATGCTTGCTGCTGATGGCCGGCGCGTGCGGCAAAAGCGCGCAGTTTCCGCTGCATGTGTGGCTGCCCGATGCCATGGAAGGCCCCACGCCGGTGAGCGCGCTGATTCATGCGGCCACGATGGTGACGGCCGGCGTGTACATGGTGACGCGTTGCACGCCGCTGTTTATGGCATCGGCCGGCACGCCTTGGTTCACAATAAACGGTTCGCCCGTGACGGCGCAAATGGTGGTGGCCACCATCGGCGGGTTTACGGCCATTTTGGCCGCCATCATTGCCATTACACAGAACGATTTGAAGCGCGTGCTGGCCTATTCCACGATCAGCCAGTTGGGCTACATGTTTCTGAGCTTGGGCACCGGTTCGCTGTTAGGCATTGTGGCCGGCATGTTCCATTTGTTCACGCATGCGTTTTTTAAGGCGTTGTTGTTTTTGGGCGCCGGCAGCGTAATGCACGCCATGGGAGGCGTGATCGACATGCGGCGCTTTGGCGGGCTGCGGCGGCTGATGCCCATCACCTGCGGAACGTTTTTAATCGGCTGCTTGGCGCTGGCGGGATTGTTTCCGTTCTCGGGATTTTGGAGCAAGGACGAAATTTTGGGTGCCGTGCGCGATAAATCGCTGCATGCCGAAGGCTTCGCCCACGTCCTGTACGGCGTGCTGTATGGGGTGGGGGTATTTACGGCCGGGCTGACGGCGTTCTACACGTTCCGTGCTTTCTTCATGACGTTTTACGGCGAAGAAAGAATTCCGCACGAGGCGGGGCACCATGCCCATGAATCGCCGCGGGCGATGACCGTGCCGCTTTTGATTTTGGCCGTGCCGGCGGCGCTGGTTGGCGGCTATTACGGCCTGACGCACGGCATTTTGGACTTTTTGAAACAGACGCCGTCTTTGGCATACCAGGCCATCGCGAAAACCGCCGAAGAGCCGAAATTGGAATTCGGCATTTCGGCGCTGAGCACCGGCGTGGTGATCGTGGGCATTAGCCTGGCGGCCTATTTGTATTTGGGAGGTCGGACGCAAGCGGAGTGGTTGGGCCGATTGCTGAGCCCGTTGTACGCGCTTTCGTACGGCAAGTTTTTCATCGACCAGATTTATGGGGTGTTCATTGTGTGGCCGCTGCGGATTTTGGCGGCCGTGAGTTACTGGGTCGATCGGCATGTGATCGACGCCTTGGTGAATTTTGTGGGGGCCATTCCCGGCGTGTGCGGCTCGATGCTGCGCTCGCTGCAAAATGGCATGGTGCAGTTTTATGCCTTGGCCATGATGCTGGGCCTGCTGGTGCTGATTGGCGCGCTGATTTTATGGCCGGGCTGACATGGGTGAGTGGTGAGGAGTGAGTGGTGAGTAGAGGTCAGTGGGCGGTTTTTTCATGAACAACATTCTTTTAGCGACGATTTTGCTGCCGGCCATCGGCGCTTTGGTGGCATGGTTGTTTGCCTGGCAGGGTAAACAAGCCGTGCGGCTGGTCGCGCTTATCGCTGCAGGAATAACGCTGGCGCTGGCCGCTCATTTGTGCGTCGAGTATTGGATCGACCAAGGGTTGAAAGGCAATTACGCAGTCCAGGAATTCAATTGGCTGGGCGAGGCGGCGAAAATTCATTTTGCCTTCGGGCTGGATGGCCTGAGCGTGTGGATGTTCGGCCTGTCGGCGCTGCTGACATTTACCGCCGTGTTGGTGAGTTGGGATGCGGTGCAGGATCGGCCCGGGGGATTTTACGCGCTGCTGTTGCTGCTGGAATGCGGCATGATCGGCGTGTTTTCCGCGCGCGACATTATTTTGTTTTACATCTTCTTCGAGTTTACGCTGATTCCGCTTTATTTTTTGATCGGCATTTGGGGGCACGAGGAGCGGCGATACGCGGCCAACAAGTTCTTTTTATTCACGTTCACAGGCAGCGTGATTGCGCTGCTGGGCCTGATTGGCATCGTGCTGTGGGCCTACAGCGCGTCGGGCGAATTGACGTTTTCCATTCCGCAATTGCACGAGGTGTTGGGGAAATATCCCATTCCCATGGATGCCGCGCATGGCCATTTGCAGTTGCTGATTTTTTTCGCGCTGGTGGCCGGCTTTGCGGTGAAAGTGCCGCTGGTTCCGCTGCACACCTGGCTGCCGCTGGCGCACACGCAAGCGCCGACCGGGGGCAGCATCGACCTGGCCGGCATTTTGCTGAAATTGGGCACCTACGGAATTTTGCGGTTCTGTTTGCCCATGCTCCCCGACGCCACGGCCATGTGCATGCCCTGGATTTTATGGCTGGCGGTGATCGGCATCATTTACGGGGCGCTGGTGTCGCTGGTGCAGGTCGATTTGAAAAAGCTGGTGGCCTACAGCAGCGTCAGCCACATGGGATTTGTGATCCTCGGCTTTTTTGCCCTGAACGAATTGAGCTTGCAAGGGGGCATTTTGCAGATGATCAATCACGGGCTGTCCAGCGCCGGGTTGTTCGCGGTCGTGGGCATGATTTACGAGCGCTACCATACGCGGCAAATCAGCGAACTGGGCGGCTTGGCCAAGCGCACGCCGCTATTGGCCGTGTTCATGTTGATTTTCACCATGTCGAGCATCGGCCTGCCGGGGCTGAACGGCTTTGTCGGCGAATTCATGATTTTGCTGGGCATGTTTCAGCGGGCTTGGGTCGATGCCCCCGGCCCGTTGGGTCCGCAATTGGTTCTGATTGCCGTGTTGGCCGTCAGCGGTGTGGTATTGGGCGCGTGGTACATGTTGTGGATGGTGCGGCGGGTGTTTTTTGGTCCGCTCAAGGAAGGGCACATATCGCCTGCCGATGCCGAGCAGATTCACGACCTGCGGTTGCACGAAATTTTGGCGCTTGCGCCGCTGGCGGTGTTCATCGTGTGGATTGGGCTCTACCCGAAGTTGTTTTTGAAGCCGATTGCGCCGGCGGCGGACGAGATTATCGCCCGGACCGAGCAGCCGTTGGAAAACTATTATGCCCGGCGGCCGCAACTTGCCGGACAAGAAATGGCTAAACCGCAAGCAACGGTGCAGACCGCCGCGGCCAAATTCACCCAGAATTAAGTCCGATGACGAATTCGACGACAATTTATCTGCTGCTGCCCGAGATCATTTTGATCGCCACCGCCACGCTGCTTTGCCTGCTGGGGGCGTTTCGGCCGCTGCGGGCCACCGCCAGCATGTTGGCGCTGGCGGCGCTGCTTATTGCGGCGATGGTCATGTGCGGACAAGATGACGGGCTGAATCTGTTTTCTGCCACCACTCCCGCGGCATCGGCCAGCGGCCCGCTGACGGTCGATTTGTTCGGGCATACGTTCCGTTGGGTGATTTTAGCGGTCGGCGCGGTGCTGGTGTTGATGATGGCCCGTCCGCAGCGCGGTCAACAACGGGCGGAGGAAGCGGCTTCGCTGTTATTGATGTTGGCGGGTTTGATGCTTGTCGCCGCGGCGAACGAATTGATTTTGCTGTTTGTGGGCTTGGAATTGGTTTCGATTCCCACTTACATTTTGCTGTACATTGGCCGCAGCGACAGCCGGGGGCAGGAAGCGGCTTCGAAATACTTCTTTCTCAGCATTTTGTCCTCGGCCGTGCTGTTGTACGGGTTCAGCTTTTTGTACGGTGTTGCGGGCTCAACCCGGCTGGATAACATTGCCGCCGCGGTTTCGACGGGAACCGCCGGCGCGTCGGCCGGCGGATTCGGCGAAGTGCTTGTCCCTGTGGCGCTGCTGTTGATGTTTGCCGGGCTGGCGTTTCGGCTGACCGTGGTGCCGTTTCACTTTTACGCTCCGGATGTTTACCAGGGGACCAGCAACGCCAACGCCGCGCTGCTTTCGACGCTGCCAAAAATTGCGGGCCTGGCGGCTTTGGCGCGCATTGTTTTGACGGCCTTGCCCGGTTGGGAGGCGCTCGGTTGGAAAGTGGCCCTGGTAGTGTCGATTCTCACGATGACATTGGGCAACGTGTTAGCGCTGTGGCAGAACAACTTGCGCCGCATGTTGGCTTATTCCTCGATTGCCCATGCCGGTTACTTGTTGATTGGCGTATCGGTGGCGCTGGCGATGCGGACCACCAGTGCGGGCCCGGCCGCGGCGGGTTTTTTGTCGAATTCGGCGGGGCTCAGCGGGATGGGGGCAACGCTGTTTTACTTACTGGTTTACATGTTGGCCACGTTAGGGGCCTTTGCGGCGCTCTGTTATTTGAGCCGCGACCACAAGCAGGTGAATACGCTGGACGATATTGCCGGCTTGAACCGCACGCACTCGGTGGTGGCGTTGATCATGGCTGTGTTTATGTTCAGCCTGGCGGGCATTCCCCCCTTGGCCGGATTTTTTGGAAAGTTTTCGTTGCTGTATAGCGCCCTGACGCTGGACGAGTTTTCGGCTCAAGGGGGCGTGTGGCTGCGGCCGTGGTTTGTCGGGCTGGCACTGGTGACCGTGTTGAATGCCGCCATTGCCGCGGCCTATTATTTGCGCGTGATTGGGGCGATGTATTTTCGCAGCGCCGACCGGCCCATGCCTGTTGTCCAGCGTGGCCTGGGCCCGGCCGTTGCCATGGGCATTTGTGTGGCCTTGGTGATTGGCATTGGTCTGTTGCCGGGACGAGTTTTGGATTGCGCGGTTCGGGCCGGTGAATCGTTGAGACAGCCGGCGGCGGAGCATGCTGCCGCCGAACGATTGCACAATGGCCAACCGTCCGCGGTTCCTGTCGTGGCGGAAGATCATCCGCGTTGAATGTGCGTGGACCGGTGGCCGCGCAGTGTGGGGCTAGTCAGTCCTCTGCTCCGGTGCGCAAAAAACCGCCTCGCCAGGTCTGCCCCAGACCCCGCGAGGCGGCATGCGTCAATGTACCAACCGATTCCATCGTCGCGCCAGACGTATTCGTAAGCTGTTGAAACGCGGGATACTGTGGCGAACCGATTCGGCTGCGGGAGGAATGACCGACCGAATACGGACCCGGCAACTGCTACGAACTGGAATTGGATGGTTGACGAGGGGCTAATCTAACGGGCCCCGGTGTCATCTATATGTCACCGCAGGCTAAAATAGGGGGGTGATTTATGAATTGATTTTGAGTTCCAGGCGATTCCATTTTTCGGTTTTGTTTTCGCAGGAAACCACCGATGCCTTCCGGCCGTACTTCCTATCCTGAGTTGCTCCGGCTGCTTGCCGAAGTTGGCGAAGGGGTGTATTTGCTCGACGAGCAGCGGAGAATTGTCTTTGCCAACCAGTCCCTGGCCGATTGGTTGAACGTGGCCCCCGCCGATTTGGTGGGCCGGACCTGCCGATATCAATCGGGCGATGGCGAGCTGCTGGCCGCTTCGGCCGATGCCCTCTGTCCGCCGCCGGAGGTTTTCCAGGGACAAAAAGCTACGGGCGTCGTTTGTAAGCCGGCCGCCGATGGACATTTGGAGCGCCGCTGTGCCGATTTCATTCCTTTGGCCGGAGAAGCCGGCCAGTCGATGGGCGTGCTGGCGATTGTGCATGCCGAAGCGCCGTCGGCTGACGAAGAAACCAGCGGCGTTATTTCGGCCTTCGACGGGCAGATTTCGACAGGGGGCGCGGAATCACGCCATCTGCACGAATTGATTCAGCGCTTTCGGCAACAGATGGCCCGTTGGTCCGGTGTGGAGCGCTTGGCTGGGGAAAGTCCGGCCATGGTGCGGGTGCGGGAGCAAATCAAGCTGGCAGCAGGCGGAACAGCCGCCGTGTTGATTGTCGGGCCGCCGGGCATCGGCAAACAACACGTGGCAAGTGCCATTCATGCCGCCACACAACGGCAATGGGCGGATTTGCCAAATATCGGTGTGCGCCCGGCAAGCCCCGCAAATCATCAGGGGACGTTGATGCCGGTTTCTTGCGCGGCGTTGCCGCCGGAAGTGCTCCTTTCGACGGTGGCTGCTATGAGCGATCGCCACAGTCGAGCGGCGGGCGAGCCACTTTCGACATTGCTCCTGGTCGACGTGCATCGGCTGGCGGCCGAAGTTCAGCCCGAAATGGTGCGTTGGATGGATGCCCGTCCGCCGAATTTGCGAGTAATTTCCACATCACCTGAGCCGCTGGAAACGCTGTCGCAACGGGAAGCGTTTCGTGCCGACTTGGCCCAGCGGCTGAGCACCCTGGTCATTCATTTGCCGCCGCTGGCCCAGCGGCGCGACGATATTCCGCTTTTGGCCCAAATGTTCTTGGAAGAATTGAACGGCCAGGGGGGCAAACAACTGCGCGGGTTCAAGCCCGAAGCGATGGACCGTCTGGCGTTGTACGATTGGCCGGGTCAGGTTGATGAGCTGGCCGCGACCGTTCGGCAGGCTTTTGCACAGGCGGAAAGTTTTGAAATCACCGCCGCCGACCTGCCCAAGCAATTACGCCTGGCGGCCGAAGCCGCCCGTTTTCCGCGCCAGCCGCCGGAACCGATCGACTTGGAGAAATTTTTGGCCCGGGTGGAGGCCGAATTGATCGACCGTGCTTTGCGGCAAGCGAAGGGAAACAAAAGCCAGGCGGCGCGGCTCCTGGGAATGACCCGTCCGCGGCTGTATCGACGGATGGTGCAATTGGGATTGGAGGTCGGCGAGGGGGAGTGAAACAAAGCGGAAGCCAAGAATCGGAGTCAAAGGTGCGGCGCTAGATGCACACGGCGGAGTGTCCAGCGTGGAATGGGGAATTGTGGGGCACTACTCAAGACCGTACCATGAATCGGATGCCATTGATCGTTTACGAATCGACAGGCGATTGGGCGGCGGCGTTGGGACGCAGGCTGCCGCGTGATATTTCGTTGATAGAAACGCGCAGCCTGGCGGAATTATGGGAGTATTTGACTGCCGCCCATTCCGCCACGGTGGCGCTGGAGTTGAGGGCGGATCGGGCCGATACGGTGCTGGCTGCGGTGGTGCGTTTGGATCGCGAGTTTCCGCAGGCGGCGGCCGTGGTGCTGGCAGATCGCGATCTGGCGGCGTGGGAAGGGATAATGCGCGAAGCGGGTGCGGTTCATTTCATCACTTCGCCACGCCGAACGGACGAAGTGATTGAGCTTGCCCGTCGACATACCGCGGCCGCGACGAAACGGAGCATTCCATCGGGCGAGGAAACAACTTCGTTGGAGGACCAAATTTTTGCCAGTATGCCTTGGGGGTGAATCGTTGAAGCTGGCGGCGGCTTCCAGATTTCGATTGGCCGGAGATCAGCAGGCCGGGTCGAATGATTTTCGAGAGTCAACTTTTTTTCCGTTCAAACTTGCTAGAGGTTTTTATGGCCGGTGGCTCCGTCGATGCGTCCGCCGTGATGGCGGTTCTCCAAGAATTTGCAGACCCTGAGACGGGGCGCAGCGTTGTCCAAATGCAGCAGGTGCGCGACGTACAGGCGGGGAGCGATGCACTTTCGCTGACGCTGGCCTTGACGACGCATTCCGCGCCGCTGTGGCAGGAAACCAAGGCCGCCTTAGAGCGACTGCTCCGCAGCCGGTTTCCGCAATTTAAGACCGTGACCGTGAACCTGGCGGTTCATTCGCGGCCGCCGCAGAAGTTGGGCAGCATTGGGCTGGCCTCGAAGAGCGTCATTGCCGTCGGTTCCGGAAAGGGAGGAGTCGGCAAAAGCACCATCGCGGCCAGCCTGGCTTTGGGTTTGGCCCGCCAGGGGTCTCAGGTAGGCCTGCTCGATGCCGACGTGTACGGTCCCAGCATTCCACATTTGCTGGGCTTGCACGGTCAGCCGGAGCGCGCCGGAGAGAACAAAATTAAGGCTTTTGAAATTCATGGCATGAAGGTCATTTCGATGGGTTTTTTCGTGCCTGCCGGCGAGGCCGTGGTGTGGCGCGGCCCGATGTTGCACGGAGCGATTCAGCAATTGCTGCGTGATACGGCCTGGGGCGAACTGGATTACCTGATCATCGACATGCCGCCGGGAACCGGCGACATTGCTTTGACGCTTTCACAGTTATTGCCGCTGACCGGGGCCGTGGTGGTTTGCACTCCGCAAGATGTGGCCTTGTTGGATGCGGTAAAGGCGATCGCCATGTTTCGCAAGGTGAACATCCCGGTGCTGGGAGTGGTGGAGAACATGAGTTACTTCATTTGTCCCGATTGCGGCAAACAGTACGATATTTTCGGCCATGGAGGCGCCAAGCGGCGCGCGGAGGAGTTGAAAATTCCGTTCTTGGGCGAAGTGCCCATCAACATTTCGATCCGCGAGCACGGGGACGAAGGGCGCACGATGGCGAATTTCGACGATGCCAATAGCGCCGCGCCGTTGGAAACAATTTGCCACCGCCTGGTGAAAAATTTGGCGGAGCAACATCTGGCCGCGCCGCCGTTGCCGTCCCTTTCATTGTTGTAGGGCTGCCTTGGAAGGAAGCGCTCAGAGAATGGGCCGCGGGAAAATCGGGCAAAGCCTGCTTCTCCCGCGCCGTTAATGACTGCCCCCTCTAATTGGGTAATTGAATGATATTCGTTGGCGGGCCGTAACTACCGTTGGCCTAATGATTTGCCCGGATTGTTAAGCGATTGTTTACCCCCCGCAATTGGGTATACAGTCAGGGCCTGCGGAAAACGCTAGAGCCGCGAAGATCGGCGTACCGATCCCCGCGGCTCTTTCTCGTCGGGTCTGAAGGAAGAGCAGCGCGTGCCAACAACAAAAAGTGCGAGCCGCGCTGCGAGGCGAAAACTACCTCTTCTTCTTCTTCGCCTTCTTCTTGGCTGACTTCTTGGCAGCCTTCTTCTTCTTGGCCACAGTACGTCCTCCGTTAAATAAGTCGCTGCGAGAACACTTGCCCGCCGTCCTCGACGGCTGATCGGCAAGTGACTCCCAAGCGACACAACCAACCACGATGCATGACGTGCGACGAAGCGGCGTGCAACTCAATCACGATTTGCCGCCGCCGGCATCCTGAACTTGCCGCACAGCATGATTCATCTTTTCTAGTTGTAGGCATTGCTAAAAAAAATGCAACACCATTTTCAAAAAATCTTTTCAATCTTCGCGAACATTGTCAAGAGCAAGTTGCAATTTTTTTCGTCAGCGCTTCGATCTTCAATCAACCGGCGTTTCAATCGAGGCTGTGCAAAAGCACGATCGCGTGGCGAACGGATCGACGCGCACGCCGGTGGGACGAGCTTGGCGAGTGACTGTGGAGTGGCGAGACATTAGTAAAACGAAATGGTAGTGCCATCGGCCAGCTTAGCCGCAGGTTGTTGGCAGCGTTGTCGCAGGCCCCAGAATGTACGCTGCTGCGGGCGGCGAGTTTGCAGGTAAAGCCAGCGCCGCAATGAACCGCGGGCCAGTGCCGCAGACGGTGAGTCTTGGTCGTTCCAGGTTGACAGAATGTTGTGCCAGGCGTGCGGGCGATGCCGAAGGTGAATGTGGATGGGATCCCAGCCGTACCAATGGCGGCGTTGTTCCACCAGGGTAATTTTGCGCGCTGTTCCCAGCTTGTGCAGCCGCGCGTGCAACTGCTGGGCGCGGTCGAGGGCTGTTTCCCAATTCAAGCGACAGCCGGGAAAAAACAGAGTCCGAAAAAAATAAAATCGGGCCGGGCTCAGGCTAGCGCCGTCGATCGGCGGCAGCGAGGTCATGCAGATTTGGGCTTGAACTTGCTCGAGACGCTGGATGACGCATTCCACCCAGCACACGATTTGCGGCACCTCTACGCCGTACAGAACGTCGTTGCCAATATCGGTAATTAAGGCGACCGTGGGAATGGTCGCCGGCCGAGCCAGGGCTTCCCACAGCGAGCAATCGAGAATGCTGGGCAATGTGCGACCAAATACGCGAGTTTCGATTCCATAGGAACGGCCGTGGCCCGCCGCCGTTAGAATTTCTAATGGTTGGCGGCGGAAGTTTTGGGAGGTTTCCACCACCGTGGAAATGCCGCGAGTTAAATTGCTGGCGCCCAGCAGGACCACACGGCAGCTCGGGCCGCCGCGGTTGAACGAAGAATCCGCGGCGTTATTTTCGGGGGATGTGCCGATTCGTGCGGCACAGGTCTTCGCTGGCGCCTCGAATTGCGGCGCAGAGTCGTTCACCTGGTTCACCGCCAACCTCCGCCGCGACCCATGTAGGCTTGCAAGGTCATAAAGCTGGAATAAGCCAGCATGCCGAACATGATTGCCAAAAAGGTGTCTTGCTTCGACAATGCCCAAACTGCCACAGCTCCGGCAACCAAGATGGAAAGAATCAAAGAATTTCGAATCCCTTCGCGGGGCTGCCCTAGCGTAAACATTTCCCGTGAAATTTGCCCGCCATCGAGCGGATAGACAGGAAGCAAATTCATCAAGGCCCATCCTATATTGACAAACAAAATTGCATACAACAAACCTTGTAATGCCACGGAGGGCACGCGTTCGCCCTCCAACAGAAAAGCGAACGGATGGATAAAAGGAAGTGGGTTGGGTACGTAAAAGCCGCCAAAGTAAACAATGCCCACAAACACCGCCCCCAATGCCAGCGAGGCAGCGGGCCCGGCGGCTGCAATCACAATCTGTTGTACCGACCCCAGGTGCATCCGCCGGCCAAAATCGAAGCTGCTGTCCGGCACGGCAATGCCGCCAAAATGATACAACACCACATGCGAATGAATTCCATAAAAACGGAATGCAAACGCGTGTCCAAATTCGTGAGCGATAATCGATATCAGCACCACCGCGGTCCACATCAGCAGCGCCGTACCGACCGTTAAAGCCCCCTGCGAGCTTTTTGCCAAGGATGATGCGAAGCTCCATCCTAGTACCACATTCGCCAGCCAAAACCACGGCGTAATGCGCACCGGAATGCCCAACAACTTAAAGTGCAAATCCCACGGATTGGGCGGCGGTTCGGCAAGCAACATCGATGTGTCCACGCGGTAGGTCAAAATGCGGGTTGCAACCACGACAGGCGGGCGGCTCCGCGATTAGCAAAAATCATATCAACTAACCGCGATTTTAGCAGATGCCGCCGATAAATTACCGAGCCGTTAGCACGGGAGAAGGGCGCATTTCATCATGCGGATGATGGTGGCCGTTGGGCGTTGGTTGGGAGAGGGCGGTCGTGGGGATCAGATTCACCTCCGCCGAATTGCAGCCGCCGCTGCGGCAAACCGATTTTCCATCCCCGGTTGTGGAAAGCACTGGAAGCAATGGTTTTGCGTGTTCGCCACTGCCGGCTGCCAGTGCCGCCGGCTTTAGCTGCGGCCGCTGTCCAAACACCACCGATCTTGCCGCAGCCCACATGCCGCGCAGCGAACCAAATGTTTCACTGACGGCCGTCGGTTCGTAACCGCAATGCATCATGCAATCTTGGCAATGCGGATTGCCGCTGGCCCGGCCGTAAGCTTTCCAATCGGTCGTGTCGAGCAATTCCTGAAACGTTTGCACGTAGCCTTCGTCCAGCAAATAACAAGGCTTTTGCCAGCCGAACACGTTGTACGTGGGATTTCCCCAGGGCGTGCATTCCAGCTCCCAATTGCCGCGCAAAAACTCCAAAAACAGCGGCGATTGATTGAACCGCCACCGCCGCGGCGCTTTCTCCAGCAGCCGTTGAAACAGACGCACGGTGTTTTCACGAGGCAAAAAATGATCCTGATCGGGCGCTTTGGCGTAACTGTAGCCGGGCGAGAGCATCATGCCTTCTACGCCCAAATCCATCAGCGTGTCGAAAAATTCGCGCAGCCGCTGGGGGTTGGCGTCGTTAAACAGTGTGGTGTTGGTGGTTACCCGAAAACCGGAGTTCAGCGCAGACTGAATCGCCTTCACGGCCACGTCGTAAATGCCGGCGCGGCAAACGGCGGCGTCGTGCTCTTCCCGTGGGCCGTCCAGGTGAATCGAAAACGAAAAATACTTCGACGGGGTGAACTTCGACAGCGATTCTTCCAACTTGATGGCGTTGGTGCACAAATAAACGTACTTTTTGCGGGCGACCAGGCCGGCGACAATTTCGTCGATTTGCGGATGCAACAGCGGCTCGCCGCCGGGAATGGAAACGATGGGCGCGCCGCATTCTTCGGCGGCACGGAAGCATTGCTCCGGCGTCAACTGCCGCCGCAAAATTTCCGGCGGATGCTGAATCTTCCCGCAGCCCGCACAGGCCAGGTTGCAACGCAACAGCGGTTCCAACATCAACACCAACGCATACCGCTCCTCGCCGCGCAGCTTCTTTCGCATCACATACGAGGCGACGGTCCACATTTGCGAAAGGGGCACTGCCATGACAACTCGCTTTGGTTTAGCCGTGCCCAAGCACGACGGTTCGATTTCTACGATGTCTCGTCCGTTTTGCCCGCCGCTTTGGCCCAACGCGCTAGCGCCATCAGCGGGAAATAAATCCGGTAATAGTGATAGCGCAAATAAAACACTCGCGGGAAGCCGGTGCCCGTGAATTCCGTTTCATCCCACGTGCCGTCCACATTTTGATGCGCGAGCAAATAGTTCACGCCCCGCAATGCAGCCGGATGATTGTGGCGTCCGGCGGCAATTAAGCCCATCACTGCCCAAGCGGTTTGCGAGGCCGTTTCCCGCCCCTGACCGCGCAAGTTTGGATAGGCGTAGCTGTCGGCCGATTCACCCCATCCGCCCGAAGGCTGCTGATGGGCAATCAGCCATTGCGAGCCGGCGACAATGGCCGGGTCGTCATGCGGCACGCCCACCGCCTCCAATCCCGTCAGCGATTGCCACGTTCCATAAATGTAGTTCACGCCCCAGCGGCCGAACCAACTGCCGTCGGCTTCCTGCACCTGCCGCAGATAAGCCACCGCCCGATCGATCGCCACGTCGCCCAGGCGACGGCCCCGACCGGAAAGCGATTCCAACACTCGGCCTGCTAAATCGGGCGAACTGGGATCGATCATCGCGTTGTGATCGGCGAACGGCACATGGCACAGGAATTCCGCCGTGTTGTTGCGATCGAATGCGCCCCACCCGCCGTCCCGGTTTTGCATGGCCAGCATCCAGTGCGTGGCACGCTGCGTGGCGCCGGCAATATCGTCCCGCAACAGCGCTTGGCGGCGGGCGTCGGGCATGCTCGGAGCAGTGGCGTCGGCAATCAAACGCAAATTCGGCGGCAAAGCGGTCTCAGTGAGGGCCGGGTTTTGATCCGATTCGTGCAACGCCATCACCACCATCGCCGTATCGTCCAGATCGGGGTAATACGCATTGGCAAATTCGAAGCACCACCCGCCGGGCTGCGCCTTCACGCTCCGCGACCAATCGCCTCGGGTCCGTATTTCTTGCGCGAGCAGCCAATGAATGCCGCGCTCCACCGCCGGGTGCTGCCCGTCCAGTCCGCTGTCGGCCAACGCCCGCAACGTCAGCGCGGTATCCCACACCGGCGATTTGCACGGTTGCAGACGGGCGGAGGTTTCGTCTTCGATGACTAAGCCCCACAATCGCTGCCGGCAATACTGCATTTCCGAGCTGTTCTCATCAAATCCCAGCGCACGCAGGGCCACAATGGCCCACACCATGGGCGGGAAGATGGCCCCTAAGCCCTCGCTGCCGTTAAACCGCTCCACCATCCATTGTTTGGCGCTATTCACGGCGAACCGCCGCAGCGGAGTCAAACTATGCCGCTGCAAATACTTGAACGCCTTGTCGGTGGCGTGAAAAAAACGATCCCAACTGACCAGCCGCCGGCTTGATTTCAGTCCTGGGCAGCGCGGGTAAGGCCACGTCAACGGGTCGCGCAAAAACAGCTCGCGGATGCCTCGCTCCGGTTCGATTTGCCGAATCGGTTGAAACGCCGACATAATCGACAGCGGAACCAATATGGTGCGGGACCAGGCGCTGATGGAATACAAATTAACCGGAAACCACGACGGCAGAAGCAAAAATTCCGGCGGCACGTTGGGACATGCCTCGTACGGAATTTGTCCCAATAGCGCCAAATAAAATCGGGTGAAGCTGTTCACCGCGTCCGCCCCGCCGCCGGCCATAATTGCCGCCCGGGAACGTTGCATGTAATGGGCCGCTGGATCGTGCCCGGTCAGCTTAAGCGCGAAATATGCTTTCACGCTGGCGCTAATGTCGACTTGACCGCCGGGATACTGCGTCCAACCGCCGTCCGCCATTTGCTTCTCCAACAAATGGCGAGCGCACTTTCTCGCCAACGGCGATTGCTCTTCACCCAAAAAGGCCAGCAGCAACAGAAATTCGCTTTCTAAAATGGTGTCCCCTTCCAGCTCGGCAACCCAAAATCCATCGGGCTGTTGTTGAGCCAGCAACCATTGTTGCGTGCGAAAAATCGCCTGGCGCAGCGCCGTCGCCAACGGCTGCCCCGAATTCGGTTCCGCCACGGTTGGCTGGTTCGGCAGCGGTAGAAAACAATCGGAAAGCGCCGGGCTGGCAATGGGTACCGGCCCCGTGGCGCTTGCCGGCTGCGATTCGTGCAACATGACGAATTGTCTTCCTTGACGCGCGGAATGCTTAATCCCGTAGATAACACTCGACGGGCTAAAAGATTACGTCATTGCCAGCGTTCATACAAGGCCAAAGGCGGCCGCCACGCCGCTCGGAGAGTCGCACCCGTTAAACTGAAAAATCTACGGCGAGTTTGCCGTGCCAGCATTGCGTGGAAACCTGAAATTAGAGAATCCATCATTCGAATCAAAGCTTCTCCGCCAGATTCAAGTTTCAAAGCCGCATGTATCGCCGGATCATTTCGCCTTGGCGGTTGATCAAGAACTTCGTGAATCGACACCAGGATAGGTGCAGCACGACATCACATAGCAAATTTGCTCACTCGGCCAGCAGATTCAGATGACATGGGCGCTGTGGCGCTGACAAACGTCGTATTCGTGGCGCAGTTAAGAGCTTTTCATTTCAAAGTTAATCTCCTGCGCGCCGCCACTTGACGGGACGGTAGCTTTCAGCGGAGAGCGCGCAGGATCCTGATAAATAGCAGGAATTTTGGGGCCTGCAGGAGGTGGGGGTGTCTTGGTGAATTGGTCGAACGACACGGTCGGTGGTAGGGTAGTAATAACTACAGTGTATTCGCCGGGCAATGCACCATCGTCCGCTTGGAATGAACTCAACGATGCATACGTGCCGTCGGATTGAATCGTTCCCTGGGCAACGCGGTTAGGCATTTTGGAACTGACATTATTAGGCTGAAAAATAATTACGCCACCTCCCAGCGGCTTGCCATCCATAGTTACTGCCCCATGCACTGGTATCGCGCCAGAACCGCTGCCGCAACCAGCTATGAAAGCCAAGCAACTTAACAAGGCGATTTGAAGGCGATAATTTAGCACAGCTAAACAAACACGTTTCATTAAGGGATCTCAATGCCTTGGCCGTCTTTGCGGTCGCCCAAATAAACCCATAACTTATAATCAATCGTATCCGTGATGAAGCGGGCGCTGCCGTCCACCATGCCCATGTTCACCCCGCCTTTGTGTTCGCTTTTGTAGCCGGGTCCGGCGTCAGTGGTGGTGCCCGTGCCGCTAAAATAATTAGCCTGGTTTTGAATGCCCGTGGTCGCCACGCCATTGTGCATGGCCCCTGGAAAAATCTCGTTATAGTTCGGAGGATAATATTCTGTCCCAATATTCAAATGGCTGTGAAATAACATTTGATGTAACGAGATCGCCGGCAACTGCTCCCCCAGCAAAAAAGTGCTGGAGGTGCCGTCAGTGCAATCTTTAATTCGATATGCTACCCCATAACCGGCAGCAAACATCCCGGGCGTGCCACCTTTTTCTTCTCCTTCGTTAATCCCATTTTGGCAGTTTTCCGGCTGTTGGCCAGCCGGAGGAATTGGGAATCGGTACGCCCACGGATTCGGAGCGGGGGCGCTTCCTCCCGGAATGACAGGGCCGCCCGATGGTGTATACGATTCGCCCATCGATTGATACGCATCGGTCGATCCCCCGGCAATGATCGTTCCGCTGGCACAACCGCTCCCGCTGAATCGACCCTGTCCCTGCAGTCCGGCGAACTCATCGCTGGGGCACATCATGTTCGGAAAGACACGATTCAAAATTGCCGCTGGATTGGGACCATTGATCGTGAGCTGCGTCAGGTCCATGGATCGATACTCAGCACCTTCTTCCATGAATGGCATCAGATGTGTCCACCAGTTTTGGCAACCGTAGATTTTGTCGCACCCCGTGGCGCTGGAATTGCAATATGCCCCAGCTGGGAAAATTTTGTTCGCACTATGAAAATTCAACATCGCCAGTGCAATTTGCTTCACATTGTTTAAGCATTGGGTTCGGCGGGCGCTCTCCCGCGCCGCTTGAATTGCCGGCAACAACAGTGCGATGAGAATGCCAATGATGGCGATGACTACCAGCAGCTCCACCAGCGTGAACGCTGAATGCTTAGCTTGAGCCGCTCGAACAAAACCCCGGTTTCGCGGCGCCCGACATGCTGGTTTCCGCGCATTCCTCAGCGAAAACATAATTCTTCCCCCGCGCTAAACCCCAAACAGAAAAGAATAAGCGCAATCGAACCCGTGTGGACTAACGCCAAAAGCGGTCCCCACGTGATCGGCGCCGCGCGCATCGCCCGGACAACCGATCTGCCGCCTCCGCGTTCCCCATCAAAAGCACGCTTGCCCCCCCCAGCGCACTTCTTGGACCCAGAGCCACCCAATATAACATGCAGCGGCAATTAAGTACACAATATTATGGGCTTTGCAGTTTTATTCCCGCTGGGGTGCCTTCTGCACCTTTATTCAAGCGGCTGCACTTTTATTCGTGGCCGAGTGGTCCCGTTTCGTCGGCTGTTTATTGGACCGTGCGCGAAGAGGCGCAAAGAATTCAATTAGGCGTCAATTTAGTGTTCGCGTTCGGCGGAGGCGAAAGCCTTGTGACTTCGAGAGTAAATTTCCCATCATCTTGCGGCTTAGAAAAAACCACATAATAGAACGGATGACAATGCATCTCTCCAAAAACGTCCTGCCAATGGAGGCGGCCTGCAATCGAGAGCGGCGTGTGAACGTTCTTTTCCGCCGTTCCAATGGTGCCAGTGCCATTGGCCTCTATATAGGGATTATTTACATCCAATTGATCATCAAGATCATCAAACAATTCGGCAGCAGGTTTAGGTTTGCCCCGATCAATACTAGTGATTTTAATCGCCTTATAGAGTCTTTCAGCAGGAGTTTTGCCAGCATTCGCAATTATCAATTTCAATCCCACGTTAAATCCTTTATCTGGATCACTTGCAAGTTCCGAGTGTGCAAATGATACGGAGGAGACATATTGGCCTGCTGTTGAAAAACTGATCCAGTTGTTATGAAGGTCTTTAGCCCGATGGGCAAGGAGACTTTCACAATGACGACGAAACGTAGGACGCGGCATAGTCCTGAGCAGATCGTGCGGAAGTTGCGCGATGCCGATGCG
>DATJYL010000038.1 GCA_035499655.1 Pirellulales bacterium | reverse complement strand
GTACCATCGCGCGATTCAAACGGCGACTCACCTCTTCCCTGCGGGGTCGATCCCGTCCAACTCAAGCAACCGAAGTTCACTTGCGTGTCCTCACTCACGACCTGCTCCTGTTGGCAGCATAAGGGTTTCAACAAAGCCTGTCCATCTATGTTCATCTGTGGCTGTTTTTGCTTCAAACTCGCTTCACAATCACGACCGAATTAATGCCCAACATGCCGAAGGAATTGTTCAAAATAGCCTCGACCTTTGGCAGTTCGTGCGGCTCATTCACAATCAAACCCTCCAGCCGGCACTCAGGATCGACACTTTCCAAGTTGATCGTCGGATGGCAGGCGCCATCGCTGAAGGCCGGCAAATTGCCCGCCAATTCCAAGGCCCCGGCGGCGCCCATGGCGTGGCCGATGTAACTTTTCGTGTTATTGAACCGCGTGACGCTGCTGCCGCCGAATACCCGCCGCAACGCCGCGCATTCTTGGGCGTCGCCCGACGTCGTTCCGGTCGCGTGGGTGCTGACAATATCAATTTCCTCCGCGGCCAAGCCCGAACGCTTCAACGCCGCCTGCATGCACTGCGCCTGCCGGTCGGGGTTGGGCATGACGAAATCGCTGGCATCGCTGTTGATGGCCCAACCCGCCACCTCGCCGTAAATTTTTGCGCCGCGGTCTTTGGCGTCGCTCATCCGCTCCAGCACGTACATGCACCCGCCCTCGGCCACGACAATTCCGGTGCGCTGGGCATCGAAGGGGCGCGAGGCTTTCGTCGCGTCGTCGTGCCAGGCCAACGCTCCCTGGGCTTTGAAGCTGGCGAAAATTCCGAATGTGCGAACGCTTTCTGAAACGCCGCCGGACAGGGCCACATCGCACTCGCCCAACAGCAACATTTGAGCTCCTTGAATCACTCCCGCATTTCCCGCGGCGCAGGCGGCGCCGATGGTGTAATGCGGGCCGGTGATTCCCAGGCTAAGCGAAATTTCGCCGGCCGGGTTGTTAGCCACCGTCCTGGGATTATGGTGGTGCGACCAAAACTTCGTATCGTAATCGAACTCTTTGAGCTGATAGATTTCGTTTTCGGTTTCGACGTTGCCGTGCTCGGTCACGCCCACGTACACGCCGACGTTGGCTTTGTCGAGGTTGGGCCAATCGAGGCCCGAGTCGATGATGGATTCATTCGCGCAGTAAATGCCAATGCTGCCGGCCCGGGTTCCGCGGCGAACTTCCTTCTTTTTTTGGTAGCGCAGCTCGTCGAATTCGCAAATGCCGGCCACGGTGGAACCGATGTAGCGAATTTCGTAGGGCCGCACCCCGCTTCGGCCGGCCAGCAAATTGGCGCGAAATTCGCCCAGGTTGTTGGCCCCCGGCGCGGTCAGCCCCACCCCGGTGATGACAATCCTTTGAGAATCGGGCCGCGCAATCATAACATTCGTCCGTGGCGGGGTTAAACTCACCAAGGTATCTCAGAAACGACAGCCTGACAAGTGGGCATAGCCCACGGGTAGTGAGCCAATTTGAACATAGCCCGACTGTGTCAGTCGGGAAAAGCGGCGGTCGGAATTTCAAATTGTCCCACCACCTAGCCCACAGTAATGTTATACGAACCGCTAGATAAACAGTTTCATCAGCGGCCCCAAGCCTGCGGCGCGGCGCCAGACAGTAAGTTGGCCAACGTGCAATGCGGCGTGAGCGGTTAAAATGTGCAACACCGCATCGCCGATCGTGGGAAAGAGTGCGCGATGCTTTTCGTCGGGCAAGGCGTGCTTTAGGCCTTGTTCGCCAAGCACGGCGAACTGCTTGGTAATTCGGTGCTGGCCATCGGCAAGAGCGGCCAATAGTGATTCCTTGGAAGGATATTCAGCCCGATTGTCGCTGGGCACATTTCCCGTGCCGAAGCGCGCCTTCCAATCGGAAGGGAGCCACGGCGACAGGCCCATTTCGCCTCCGATGGCTTCCATACTATGGATCAGATGCCCCAACACCCAGGCAGGATGATTCACCACGCCGGGGGGCTGTTTGGTCATTAGTTCGTCGGGAACATCTTCCACCAGCCGACGCAAAAAATCGAGCGTCATGGCGTTGCTGTTCAAAATCTCTGGAATCATTGGCGGCTCGGAAGAATTTATTTGTCCGCGTGGCCGGCGTAGGTGCGGCCCAAAAAATCGACAATCGCCGATAACCACACAGCAATTTTAGGACGTCCGTCCATCGAGGCTCCTTATTTCGCAAACAGCGCGTCTTGCGGATTGCCGCGCGAGAGTAAATACGCCAGCAGGTTGAGCACTTCTTGCTCGTTCAGCGGCTTGAGCAGTCCGGTCGGCATCAGCGAGATGGGGGAATCGTGCTCGTCTTCAATTTCATCGTGCGAAATGGTGACGACTTTGGTGGAATCCTCCGGGTCGGTCAGCAGCACGATTTTTTTACCGTCATCAGTGATCACCCGCCCGGTGTACGATTTGCCGCCGCTGGTGACGATCATTTTGGCGCGATACTGATCCGAAATCGATTTGTTCGGGTCGCTGATTTTCTGAATTAAATCTTTCATGCTGTAGCGGCCGGCCAATTGCGTTAAATCCGGCCCGGTGCTTCCGCCGTCGCCCCCAAAACGATGGCAGACAATGCAGCGGGCCGCGGCAAAAGCAATTCTGCCTTGCCTAAAATTGCGATCGTGCAAACCCGTGGTGGCCAATTGCAACACGTCGTCGGTGCTCCAATCTTGGCCGGGGCCTTCCGGCTTGGGCAGCACAGCGGGCACATACGGTTTTCGGGCCCCCGCCGCTTCGATGGCCACGCGCTGGGCATCGGTGCAATTGTCGTAAGCGTCGTTGCCGATGTTGTTCAAATATTTTTGAAAGCTGAAGCCGCCGCTGGCATGGCCGAGTTCTCGCAGCAAATTGAAAAACGCCACGCGCTGCTCGTTGGTCCAGCCGGCTTTTACGACGCGCAAGGCATAAGCCAGGGCAATTTTTTGCTGATCGGGATGATGCTCCAGCATGGCGGCAATGGGCCGGGCAAATTGCGTGTTGCGGGAAAGTAAATCGCCAAATTCTTCCTTGGCCGGCGGACTGGGCGCCGCCAGCAGCGGCATGGTTTTGGCCACCACCGTGGGCGATTGAAGATTGCACAGCAAGTTGCACAATTCGCGATTCACTAAATCATTTGTACCCGGATAGTGGGCATCCAATCGCTTAATGAGCGTCTCCTGCGCAGCGGCATCTAGCGGGCCCAAACGGATGATAGCCAACTCGTAAGCCCGCAGCAGTTCCAGCTTTTGAAAATCGCTGAGCGTATCGAAGTCAATTCGATCGAGCGCTTCCAACAGCCGCGGCAAAATGGCTTTGTCCGCTTGATGTGCTACCGCCACGGCGCCGGTGATGAGCGTTTCGGCATCGGTGGCCGCAAGCACTTTGTCCTGCCACAGATCGACGGGCTGAAATTCCAGCGCCACCCCTGCGGCAAAACGAATGAAGCGATCGGCATGGCCCAAATAGGGAAAGGCAAAATCGACGGCGGCTTGCGGATTTTCCGCCGGCTTGCCTTGCAGCGCTTCCAGCTTGTGGCGGATTTCGCGCTGATCGGCGTTGCGTAAATTGTGATAATCGACCGGCGCCGTCGAATCGGACCCAGTATACGTGACGCGGAACAATTCTGATTGCAAATTTCTCCCGCCGACAATGAAATACAGCGCTCCGTCGTTGCCCACCACAATATCGGTCAGCGGCAATGCATTGCGCGACAAAAATTCTTCCTTGATCGCTTTGTAACTGGAGCCTTCCGGCTCCAACGTCACGGCATACATGGTGCCATAAGTCCAATCGCAGGCAAAAATAGCCCGCTGATATTTCTCAGGAAACTTCGTGCCATAGCCAAAAATCACCCCGACCGGCGAGCCGGGCCCCATGTCGGCCGCTGGGGCTAAACTGTCGACGTAATACCACGGCCAATCGCCGGCACCGCTCCGCCAACCGAAATTACTTCCCGGCGTGGCGTGCACCAGCCGCGTGGGCCGATACCACGGCAACCCCATATCCCATTCCATGTCAGAATCGTAGGTGAACAACTCGCCGTCGGCGTTGAAATCCATGTCGTAACAGTTCCGGTAACCGGTGCTGAACATGTTCCACGTTTTGCCGTCGGGATCGGTCTGCACAATGTAACCGCCCGGCGCCATCCGGCCCACGGCATGACCGTTGGGATCCCACAGCCGCGGCAAAATGAAATCTTCGTCCCAATTCACCGGCATTTGCGCGGTGTATTGTGGATTTGCTTTCATGTCGGCCGCACTCGGCTGACGCGGCATGATGCCGTCCCAGGGCAGCTCGGTGTGATTGCCGCAAACAATGAACAACGATTTGCCGTCGGGCGAAAGCTTCACGGCGTGCGGACCATGCTCGCCCATCGGGCCAACAAAATCGTGCAGCTTGACGATTTCGTCGTACTGGTCGGCTCCCTTGGTGTCGCGCAGTCGATACAGCCCGCTCACCGGACCGCGATTCACAACCACATATAAACTGTCGAAGGCATACAGCATGCCTTGGGCGCCGCTGATTTTAGCGTCCAGCTTTTCGACTTTCGTTTCGTCATTGCTGCCGATGACTGGCGGCGTAATTCGGTACAACCCTTTGGTCGCTTGATCGCTGGCAATCAGCCGCCCCTTATTGTCGACCGCCAAACTCACCCAGGAGCCCTGCGTTTCCTTGGGCACCGTATACAACCGCTCGACCTGAAAGCCCGGCAATGTGCGAAATTCATCGCTCCGCGCCGGCGCTTGTGTTGTCGCCGTTTTGCCGGCATCGGCCTGCGTCGACGAATCTGCCGCGAAAACAGCAGGGCCGACAAACAGCATCCCTAGTATGATGGCGAAACCCGAGGAATGACGCATGGTTAAATACTCCAGAAGTGCGCTAAGGCTCCATCATAACCGCCCGCAAGTGAAGAAAATACTACCGCCAAGTTGCAGCCTCTGCGCAGAAAAGCATAAACTGTCGGGAGTCCCTCTCTGGGAGTGAACGGCGTCGTACAGGAGCGATTTTTATGTTATCTGCCCGTCGGACGTACGTTGGCGTAGCCGCACGCATATTTTCGCTTGCTGCCGTCGGCTGGTTTGCTGCGCAAAGCGCGGCGCTGGCCGACACTCCACCAGATAACTCAGATGAAAAGCCGACGACGAAAAACGCACGATCGATCAGCGGCATTCTGATCGATACCGCGGGCTTTCCGGTCAGCAACGCACGCTTTTTTGTGCCTCAGGTGAATAACTGGCGGGGTCCTCAATCCAATATTGATGGAAAATTTACCGTTCCCAAAATTCCTGACGTGGCCACGGTGTTAATCGCCTGGTCGCAGCGAGCTAGCCGGATTGCCCTCATTCCCATCGACACTACGAGATCGGCCGATACGCAATACCTGGTTGATTGCGATGAAGGTCACGCCGAAGTGCATGTGATCGATCGAAACGGATTGCTCGTGAAAGATGTTGTCGTCACGTTTCGTGTGGCTGGCCCGAACGGCATCGTCTACGAATGGAAAAGCAGAAAGTCGGATGTCAATGGACGAATAACCGCTTGGAATTTGCCGGCTGCTGCTGGCTGGACGGTTTCTGCATCACTACCTAGCGGCGAAACTACGGAGCCGGTTGCCATTACCGCGCCAGGCACCATGGAATTGCCCGATCTTGTGCAGCGGGCCGATGCGCCTGCGGATTCCCCTTTGGCTAGCAAAGCACTGCACACATTTTCGGGCCGCGCGGTCGATGAAAACGGCCAGCCGATTTCAGGCCTGGTACTGGATTTGAGTCATCAAGAATTGATGGTCATGGAACTGGGCAAGGTAGTCACGGATGCAGACGGCCATTGGTCCATGCGTTTGCCGTCCGATCTGCAAAGCATCGATCTAAGGTTTTACCATCCGGAATTCATCGGCTCTGATTTCGATTTGAACCAAGGTGTGCCTTCCCTGGAATCGATGCGTGACGGCACCGCGGTGCAAGTCATGAAGCGCGGCCTGCGAATTTCCGGCACGGTGCGCGACAAAGCCGGCAATGCGATTGGCAACGCCTTAGTCCTGGCCGGTCATTATTATTCGACCGACCCGAACTCCGAACCGATTGAAAATTTTTCGTCGGCCCGCACCGAGCGTGACGGAAAATTTTCCATCGGTGGCATTCCCGCGGGCCAGCAGAAGTTGCTGGTGCAGGCCGTTCAATTTGCTCCGCTGATGGTTCCGATGACCGTGACGCCCGATACGAAGCCCATTGGCATAATGCTAGACGAAGGCCGCAGCGTGACGGGCAGAATTGTGGACGAAAATGGCCAGCCCCTCAGCAACATTACCGTGGGAGTTAATGAATGGAATATGCCTGGAATGCATCGGGAGCCCCTAAGCAAATTGGTGAAAACAGGCCCCGATGGGCGATTTACAGTTTCCAATTTGCCCCGTGAGGGCGAGCTGCAAGCTGGAATTCATCCCTCTGGTCGACTCGGCATGATGTTCGCGATTGACCCTACCATGAATGATGTGGGCGATGTGACAGCGTACTCTCCGTTAACCATCGATGGTCGCGTCATCGATGCGCAATCGGGCGAACCCGTCAAAAGTTTCGAAGTGACGCCAGGCTTTTGGGAAGAGGAACGAAGGTTTTCTCTACTCAACTTCAACCCAATTGTGCATGGCAAAGACGGCCAGTTTAAGCAGACAATAGGAAATGTAACTGTTGGTCCTGGGAACCAGAACGAGTTTGTGGTCAAAATTACTGCTGCCGGCTATGCCGCAGCGATCACTCCGCCCGTAAAACTCGGAGACAAGCATGAGCCGTTTGTCATCCAATTAAAGAAAGCTACATCAGTCAGCGGCACGGTAGTTATGGCCGAGAGTCAACCGGTGGCGCAAGCGGAAGTATACTTCGTTGGCCCGGAGGACGCCGCTTTTATCGAGGGAACAAGAATGAATCCCCGCCTGACTTACGCGCCAGATTTGCACACAAAAACCGCCGCGGACGGCAAGTTCGAATTGCCCTCAGCGGGCGAAGCGGGCCGCATCTTGGTACTGCACGATAACGGTTACGCCATCGTGCCCACAAATGATTTTGTGGACGGCCAAAACATCGCGCTAATACCCTGGGCGAGGATCGAAGGCACATGTTCATTGCACGGCCTAAAGCATGCGAATGCAGTGGTCACCGCCGCGCCCATTAGGTCAACGGCAAGTACTCAATCGTTCGACCGATTGAGTTTTCAACTAATCACAACCACTGATTCCCAAGGACACTTTGTCCTCGAGCACGTGCCGCATATGCCGCTCCAAGTTGCGGTTCGTGCTGCCTTCGGTCCGGCGGCAACAAAAATGATTCAACCCCGGCCCGGCCAAACCACCACCGTATCGTTGGCCGACGATGGCCCGGCGGTCAACGGAAAAGTTGATCTGGCCCCCGCGATTGCCGTAAAGCCGCCGGCCCCCGGAACGCAATTCGATACCAGCACCTCGTGGGTGCGAGCCATTCGTGTTGAACCCAAACCGGAACCCACGGCAGGCGTCGATGTCGCCGACTGGGAAGCGCAAATTAAATCCGTCTCAGATTTCGCCGCGTCGGATCGATTAACCATTCCCACCGCATTTGCTGATTTGCAGCCCGATGGATCGTTCACTTTCGATGCCTTAGCCCCCGGCAAATATGTGCTGCTGGTTGAGATTCACGGCGAGCGGCCGCCAGAAACTTGCGGTTGGGGATTATTGTTGGCCAAAGGCCATGCCGAATTCACGGTGAGTGATCAGCCACTGACGCTCCCCACGCTCCTGCTCATGGCGACATCGCGTCCGCATGCCGGCGATCCGGCACCGCAAATTAACTCTGCCACCGCCGATGGGCAGGTGGTGCAATTGTCAGATTTCCGTGGCAAATACGTGGTGTTGGATTTTTGGGCCGGCTGGTGCGCGCCGTGCAGAGCAATCCAACCGGCTTTGAAAGTCACCGCCGAAAAATACAAGCCGCAAGTTGCTTTCGTCGGTCTGAATTTCGATTACACAACCGACAAGGCAAAACAGGCCATCGAGTCTATTCATTCGCCGTGGACTCAATTGCTCGCCGGCCCGTGGGATGCAAACAACACGACGTTAATGGCCTATGGCGTGGAAATTATTCCTTCGTTATGGCTGATTGATCCCGAAGGCCAGGTCGTAGCTCGCGATCTATCGCCTGATCAGCTTGACGGAGTGCTAGCAAAGACGCTGCCGCGCTGAATTTCTTTCGAAATAAGCTAGCAGTTTGCATTGCCGCAATCAGTTCTTCTCGAATTTGCGGCGATTGCCACTCCCGAAAGAGCTGCGTCGTTTAAATCGCATTGACCCGCTGGGGCCGGAAAACTATTCTCCCCGCCTCCGATAGTCTGCCCGCTCGGGCTTTATAGAGAACCGTAAGCAGTAGGTGGTCGGCAACAGCGGGAAATTGCGTGTCTGGCCAGGATGGCCTGCACTTCCGGCCGCGAAACTTTTCCGAACGATTCGTATTCGCGTAAAGGCGCACAAGGCATGAGGCCTGTTTCGCGTCACATTTTAATGGTTCTGACCGCCGTAGCGGCAACCGCGTTAGCCGGTTGCACCGGGTCACTGTTGAATTCACGCTCTCAAAGTCCGGAGCATGCCAGCCACGACGCTTCGAATTCAGATACCAAACTGGTGGGCGATTTCGCTGCTCCCTACGGCACTTCGTACATTCGGGTCGAAGGACCGGTGCTGATTACCAGCTTGGCCGGCACGGGCAGCGATCCAGCGCCCGGTCCGCAGCGCGCCGCCTTGCTGGCCGACATGCAAGCTCATAACGTGTCGAATCCCAGCCGCGTGTTGGCATCGCCCAACAATGCCTTAGCGTGGGCCCGGGCGTACTTGCCGCCTGGTGTGCGCAAAGGCGATCCGCTGGATGTCCAAGTACTGGTGCCCCCGCCAACTGAAACAACAAGCTTGCGCGGCGGCTGGATGATGGAAACGCAACTGAAGGAAATGGCCGTCATCGCCGGCCAGGTTCATAACGGGCACGTGCTGGCCCAGGCCGAAGGCCCGGTGCTGGTCAATCCCGTCGCGCCCGACAGCGACGATACCGTTTCACAATTGCGGGGCGTAGTGCTGGGGGGCGGCGTTGCGTTGAAATCGCGTTCGCTGGGACTGGTGCTGCGCGAAAGCGATAAGTCGGTGTTCCTCAGCAAGCAAATCGGCGACGTCATCGATCGCCGGTTCCACACCTATATTCGCGGCGAGAAGCAAGGCGTCGCCACGCCCAAAACCGACGCCTTCATCGAACTGGAAGTGCATCCCCGCTACAAATACAACTTGGGCCGCTACATCCAAGTGGTCCGCAGCATCGCCGTGTTCGAAACACCGCAGGAGCAATTGGAACGGCTGGAATTGCTGGAACGGCAATTGCTCGATCCGGTCACCAGTGGGCAAGCCGCACTGCGGTTGGAAGCCATCGGTCCGGATGCGGAACGGGTGCTGAAAAAGGGCCTGGAATCGTCCGATGCCGAAGTCCGCTTTTACGCCGCCGAGGCGTTGGCCTATCTCGATCAATCGTGCGCCGTGCCCGTCCTGGCCGAAACCGTGAAAAGCCAGCCCGCCTTACGGGCCTACGCACTGACCGCGCTGTGTGCGCTGGGCGACGTGCAGGCCGCCGATGCGCTGCGCGATTTGTTCGACGTTTCCAGCGCCGAAACCCGCTACGGCGCTTTCCGCGCCCTGTGGGCCATGAACGAACACGATCCGCAACTGCGCGGCGAGCACTTGAGCGATAAATTCTGGCTGTACGTGGTCCCCAGCGCCGGGCCGCCCATGGTCCACGTCACGCACAGCTTCCGCCCCGAGATCGTGCTGTTCGGCGAAGGCCAAAAATTCACCCTGCCGTTCACGTTGGAGGCGGGCAACTCGATCATCGTGAAATCGCTGCCCGATGGACAAATCAGCGTTGCCCGATTCAGCCTGCAAAAACCCGACGAGCGCCGCACGGTGGAAAATTCCGTGGCGGAAGTGATCCGCGCCATTGTCGAAGTCGGGGGCGATTATCCCGATGCCGTTCAAGCTCTGGAAGAAGCGCACGCCGGCGGAGCCGCACCCAGCCGCTTTGAAGTCGACGCCATTCCGGAGCGCGGCCGGGTGTACGATCGCAATCGCACTGTGGCCCACGGCGCTCAAAAAGACGGCTCCAGGGCTTCGCCTGCCCACGGCAAATCGTCCGGCGCAGATGCCGACGACAGCCAAACGACCGAGGTGCAAGCAAACCAGCCGTTGCCCAACCTGTTTGGCGGCGATGCACCCAAATTCAGCGAATCGGCCGACGAAATGCAGCCTGCGGCCCCCGTGGAATCCGACAAAAAACCGCCCGAAGATTCCCCGAATGCTGCAGCCAAACCGACCGCATCTGGGGTAAAATAACAGAATTAGTGGTTATTGTCTCAAACGGGATGCTACCGTCAGGCGATGGCCGCTACATCGCAAGCGTCTGGGTTTTCTGAACCCTGAACCCCGAACTCTGCCTCATGCTCAAAGCCCTCGAATTGCACGGCTTCAAAAGCTTTGCCGACCGCACGCGGTTCGAGTTCCCGCGCGGAATCACCGTGGTCGTCGGGCCCAACGGCTCGGGCAAATCGAACGTGGTCGATGCCATGAAGTGGGTGCTGGGCGAACAAAGTGTGAAAAGCCTGCGTGGCAAGGAAATGATCGATGTCATTTTCGCCGGCTCGTCGGCCCGTCCCGCGCTGAACAGTGCCGAAACCACGCTCACCTTCGACAATGCCGACCGCCGCCTGGCCATCGACACGCCGGAAGTCCACATCACCCGCCGCGTCTACCGCAGCGGCGAAGGAGAATATCTGATCAATCGCCAGCCCTGCCGGCTGCGCGATATTCGCGATTTATTCGCCGGCACCGGCGTCGCCACAGAAGCCTACAGCATTATCGAACAAGGCAAGGTCGACGTGCTGTTGCAGGCCTCGGCTAAGGACCGCCGCGCTATTTTCGAGGAAGCCTCCGGAATCAGCCGCTTCAAAGCGAAGAAAATCGAAGCCCTGCGGCGGCTGGAGCGCGTCGATCAAAACTTACTGCGGCTGCACGACATTGTCGACGAAGTCGAAAGCCGATTAAAAAGCGTGCGGGCCCAGGCCGCCAAAGCTCGCCGCTACAAAGATTATGCCGACCGCTTGCAAGAGCTGCGCACGCAAGTGGGCTTGGCCGATTGGCGGGCATTGGGCGAAAAACTGGCAGCTGTCGAAACCGAAGCCGCCTCGTTGCGGCAATCGGTGACTGAGGAATCCGCCGCTGCCGAAACCGCCGAACAGCACGTCGTCTCGCTGGAATCGCAAACCGCCAAAATTGAAATCGCCATTCAAGCCACACAAGGCCAACTTTCCGACAATCGACAACGTGCCGCAGCCATCGAAACCACCATCGAACACGAGCGAACCCGCGTGCTCGATCTGGAAGATCAAGCCGCCCGCCACCGCAAGCAATGGCAAGCCCTCAGCAACCGCGCCGGCGACCTGGCTGAATTGTGGCAGGCCACCCAGGCCGAAGTGCAAACCGCCGAGGCTAAACATCGCGGACTGGGCAATCAACTGGCCGATCAGCAGCGGGCTCTCACGGCTCTTACCGCACAGCTCGATCAAATCCGCGGCGAAAACGAACAGCGACGCGCCACGCACTTGGAGCAACTTCGCACCAGCGCCGCCTTAACCAGCGAAATCAGCACGTTGGAAAGCCGCCTGGCCCGTTCCGAGGAAGCCCGCCAACGCTGCGGCGCTCGGTTGATTGAATTGCAATCTACCCGCGAGCGCCTCCAACAAGATTTGGCCACTTTGACGCAGCGGCAGCAAGAATTGATTGAACGCCGCGAACAATCCACCTCCAACCTGGCCGACGCTCGTGAAGATTTGGCCCAGGCTCGCCGCCAGTACGCTGCCCGGCAAAAGGAACTTTCCGGCTGGCGCGAACAACACAGCGGCCTCACCCATCGGGCCGCCTTGCTGGAGGAGCTGGAAAAACGGCACGAAGGCGTCGACATCGGCCCACAGCAAGTCCTGCAATATGCTCGCGAAAATCCGGAGGGACCGTTTCAGCAGGTCCGCGGGTTGTTGGCCGACGTGGTGCAGGTAAGCATCGAACTAGCCCCTGCCATCGAAGCCGCGCTGGGGGAAAAGGCCCAGCACATTGTCGTGTCGCCGGGCCGCAGGCTGCTCGATTATCTTACCGCCTACGGTAAGCGCTTATCGGGGCGCGTCGGCTTTTTGCCGCTGGAAGCCCCCCATCTGCCGCAAGTTAATGTCGATTTGAGCCAGCAACTGGGCGTCATCGGCCGGGCCGATCGCTTTGTGCAATCGGCGCAGGAGCTTGCCCCGCTAATTCGCCGCCTGTTGGGCAACACCTGGATTGTCGAAAACCTGGGCCACGCGGTTGCGCTCAGCGAAACCGAGGGGCGCGGGTTGAGCTTCGTGACCTTGTCCGGAGAATTTTTGGCCGCCGACGGGGTGCTGGTCGTTGGCCAACGGTCTGCCTCCGCCGGGCTAATCTCGCGCCGCAGCGAGCTTCGCTCCTTGCGGGCCCAAATCGCCGACAGCGAAAACAAAATTAACGATTTCGCCCGCGTGGTGGCGGCCTTGGATCAACAGGTTGCCGCGCAAGATCAGGTTGTGGCCAATGCCGTGACTGCCCATCAGGCTGCTAGCGAAGCCCTGGCCGAGCAAAAGCTGCGCATCACCACCGCCGGCCAACGCCGCGATCAATTGGCGGAGCAACACACTTCTCTGCAAGCGGAATTCGCCAGCGCCGCCGAGCAGGAAGTGGCGGTCAACCGTTCGCTGACCGTCGCCCGCGAAAGGCTCGATAAACTGCAAGCCAACCTCGCACAGGCCGAAGCGCGGATGTCGGACAATGTACGCCGCATTGAGGAACTCGATGCCGCCCGTCAGCAGTGCAATCGCGAATGTCTTTCAGTCCAGGTCGAACTGGCCCGCAGCGAGCAACAGTTGGATCACTTGCGTTCTCAACTTTCCCGCTACGAGCAGGACCGCCAAGACCGCGAGCACACCATCGCCGAAGCAGCCGAACAATTAGCCGATTGTGAAGTTCGACGCCAGCAAGCGGAACGCAATATCCTGGCTGCCGAATCGGAACTTGCCGAATTGTTTGTGCATCGCGAAACATTCACCGCCAAATCGGCCGAACAGGCCGGCCAGCGCGAGCAATTCCGTCTCGACAGAACTCAACATGCACAGGAAGCCCAGCGCCGCCGAACCGCCATCCGCAAATTGGAAGTGCAATTGCATGCCCAAGATTTAGCCGCCGGCGAAATCAGGCACGAGCGCGGCACGTTGGAAAGCCGCCTCCGCGAAGATTACGGCATCGAGCTGGCGGAGCTGTCCCATCAGCTCACGCCGGAAGAACAACACCAGCGCGAACAAGTGGAAGCGGAAATCGCCGATTTGCGCCGCAAACTAACCAACATCGGCGGCGTCAATCTCGATTCCCTTTCCGAAGTCGACGAGTTGGAAGCCCGCTTTCAGTCGCTCACGACCCAGCATCAAGATTTATCAAAAGCCAAAGGCTCGTTGGAGCAAATCATCCAGCGCATCAACGCCGACAGCCGCCGGCTGTTTGCCGAGACTTTGGAAACTGTCAAAGGTCACTTCCAGCAACTGTTCCGCAAACTGTTCGGTGGCGGCCAGGCCGACATTGTTCTGGAAGAAGGCGTCGATATTTTGGAAAGCGGCATCGAAATTGTCGCCCGGCCGCCGGGGAAGGAACCGCGCAACATCTCGCTTCTGTCCGGCGGCGAAAAAACGCTCACCTGCGTCGCCCTGCTGCTGGCGATTTTTCGCAGCCGACCCAGTCCGTTTTGCGTGCTCGACGAAGTCGATGCCGCGCTGGATGAAGCCAACATCGAGCGCTTCGTGAACGTGCTCCGAGAATTTTTGCAGTGGACGCAATTTGTCGTGGTTTCGCACTCGAAAAAAACCATGGCCTTCGCCAACACCCTGTACGGCGTGACGATGCAAGAATCGGGCGTCAGCAAGCGCGTTTCCGTCCGCTTTGACGATGTCAGCGAAACCGGCGAAATCAGCACCGCTGCGCTGCAACGTGCCGATCATGAGCCCGCCGCTCCCGTCCCGTCATCTGGAAACACTTCCTCAGCCGATTCCGCCACCGAAGCGGCTTGAACCGCAGCAGGCAACGCTAGCGACATCTTAATTTCGGGTAGTGGGCCAATTTGAACATAGCCCGACTGTGTCAGTCGGGAAAAGCGGCGGTCGGAATTTCAAATTGTCCCACCACCTAATTTCGTAAGCTCTGCCACATTTGCCACCAAGCTCATCTGCGCCATCCATTCGCACTGCGGACCCCTTCAACCCGCTTAATCGCGCCAATTTACCGAAACGGAGCTTCTGTTGACTCCGCCACGGACGAATCTACGGGAATGGACGGCACGAACGGACAAACTTTCTAAAGTCTGCTGGCGGCGCGAAACGATGCTAACAATCGGAAGGCTTGTTCTGCGTGCAACTTGGACACCGTGTCCAAGTGAACCGTAAAACAAGCAGCAGGGGGGAACCTGCCACCGGAGCCTCGCCGCCAGGCGAGCTTGTCGCCGAAATCGATTGGTTCGGCGGGCTCTCTCGTAGATTCTCCCCTGCCCATCCCTTTGCCGAGTGTGCGGGGTGGAACGAAAGCAGCGGGACGGTTGAACGAAGTGTTCACCATCTTACGGTTTTTCGCCCATTTCCGAATGCCCGGATTGCCGATGTCCCAACATAGGCGCGGATCAGAGGGAGCTGAGCCAAGCCCACTAAAGAAGCGACTACCAAAAAGCCCTGACCCAGAGTTTGCGTTCGGAAAGTTGCCCCCGCAGCTGACCAAGTCCGCCTGGTGCGGAGAACACAAGCACAGGGCAAAGCGACGTCTGCAATGGTGTCCACCGTTGCGGCCGACGCCTGTTTAAAAACCAAAGCGAGAGTTTAAGGGAGAGCCTGCGATGAAGGTTTTCACAACCGGACAGGTCGCCAAGATCTGTAAAGTGGCCCCGCGTACGGTCAGTAAATGGTTCGATTCCGGACGCCTGCGTGGCTACCGGATTCCTGGTTCCCAGGACCGACGCATCCCCCGCGAATACCTGATTAAGTTCCTCAAGGAACATGGCATGCCGCTGGGCGAATTGGAAGACGAAGCCATGGCCAAAGTATTGGTCGTGGGCCAAGACCAAGTGCTCTTGGAAAATTTGAAACGGAACCTGCCCCTGGAAAAGACATTCAAACTGGCCACCGCGGCCAGCGGATTCGAAGCCGGCATCCAGGCCGAAAGCTTCCATCCGGATTGCATTGTGGTGGATTTCAGCATCGGCCGGGTGGAAGCCCTGCAGATTTGCCAGAACCTCCGCCGCAATCCTCAGTACGGCGAAGTGATTCTGATCGCCCTCTTGCCCGATGACGGCAATAGCATCAGTTTCGATCGCTCCACGATTAACGAAACCTTCAAGAAGCCGTTCGACGTGGCCTTGCTTGCCGAACGCTTGAAGACGTTGATCGGCGCACGCAAAGAGTTGGTATAAGTTCGGTTCCACGACCCCCGCGGGCTACCACTTTGGAGCCGCGACCGAAAGGAAGCGGACACAACCCGCGGTGGCCAAGCCAGTTGATCGCCGCCAAAACCTAACCCTTCGCGGTTGACCCCCGGGAAGGATTAAACTAATCACGCGAACTCTCGCTTTACGAAAGCGGCCGGCTGAGCTTCAGCCGGCCGCTTGTTTTTTGCGCTCTTAGCCCCGGGCTCTGACCGGGGATACCACCGGTGGCTAGGGTCGAGTCCGCCGCGCAACAGCCCCCAGCCACTTGGAACCCGTACCCCGCCCTCGTTTAGCCGCGACGCGCCAGCGGAGCGCGCTGTAAAGCCGGCGATGCCATTGCCGGCACCATGACCTCCCTGATACCTCATCCTCCGTCAAACTGTCGCACGCGCCAAAAACCTGCCCAAGAATTGGGCCACCAGTCTGCTAAAATATTCTCTGATCCCATGTATATGTTGTCATTCCGGTATTCGCCATTCCCCTATCCCCTTGGTTCTTAGTGCTTGGTCATTGGTCATTTCGTTACCCATTCACCGTAGCGGTGCCACCGCCCTTTTCCACCGTTTACTCACCGGTTTCTTTCCGTTTTTCACCGTTTATACCGTTTTTCACCATGCAGCTTTTTTCAGGCGCCAACCACCTTCTGCAAATCTTCAAAATAATGTGGGTACGTTTTCTCGACGCATTTCGGATTTTCAATGATCACGCCGGGAAGCCGCAGGCCGACCAGCGCCAGGCTCATCGCCATGCGATGGTCCTTATAGGTCGCCACCCGCGCCGCTTGCGGTTTAGCAACGGGCACGATTCGCAATCCGTCGGGCAATTCGTCCACGGTAGCGCCGAACTTGCGCAGCTCGGCGGCCAGGTTGCCGATTCGGTCGGTCTCCTTGTGGCGAATGTGGCCGACGCCGGTGATCGTGGTTGGGCCGTCGGCAAACAAGGCCACGGCGGCCAGCGTTTGCACCGTATCGCTGATGGCGTTCATGTTCACGATGATGCCGCGCAAACTTTTGCCCGCGGGCGGACCGGAAATGGTGATATTTTCCTGACCACTGGCCACCGACCACTGACCACTGACGTGGCAGCCCATTTCTTTAAGGCAGTCAACAAACGCGACGTCCCCTTGCAAACTCTGCTTGGAAAGCCCCTCAACCGTTACTTCGCCACCAGCAATTGCCGCGGCGGCGAAAAAATAACTGGCGGCGCTGGCGTCGGGTTCAATCGCATAATTCTGTCCATGGTAATGGGCCGGCGGGACGTGGAAGTGCCGCAAGTTGCCATCGGTCACATCGACGCCGAAACTGCGCATCACGGCCAGCGTGAGCCGAACGTACGGCTGCGAAACGAGCTCTCCTTCCACCGCCAGTTCAACGGGCTTTTGAGCATACGGCGCCGCCATCAGCAGCCCGCTGAGGAACTGGCTGGAAACTTCCCCCCGAATATTTGCCCGGCCGCCGGGCAGCCCGGCAGCATGCACGACAACCGGCGGGCAACCGTTGCCCAGCTCGCTGTTCAAATTGACGCCCAGTTGGGCAAGGCCTTCCAGCAGATCGGCAATGGGGCGCTGGCGCATTCGCGGGGCGCCGTCGAGCCGAAAGCGACCGTGGCCAAGCGCCGCCAGCGCGGTGAGAAAGCGCACGCTGGTGCCGCTGTTGGCGATGGACAAATCGGCGGAGGTGGCCGCGATTTTTCCGCCGCAGCCGGTGACGCGCAGCGTTTGGCCGGCGTTGCTCACATCGACCGCAATGCCCAGTCGCCGCAGCGAATCGATCATGACTCCCGTATCTTCGCTATCGAGCGCGCCGGTGAGGGTGGATTCGCCATCGGCCAGCGCAGCGCAAATGAGCGCCCGATTGGTGATACTCTTTGAGCCCGGCGGGCGAATGCTGCCGCGCACTGGCCCGGAAGCGGGCGTGATTTCTAGCGAATCGGTCATGGCACCATTGTAGATTCCGCGGCGCGGCACGAAAATGGCCGCATGCCGCCTGTTGAATCACACATTCCGACCGATTTTCCGCTGCCCCCCTTAGAATACGATTTTATTGCGCCGCCGCGAATTGTATTCGGTTGGGGGCGGCGCAGGGAAATTGGAACGTTGGCCGCAAGTTTGGGCCGCCGGGCGTTTGTGATAACCGGGTCGCGGACGCTGGAGAAAAGCGGCGCCGTGGCGGAAGTGCTTGCGTTATTGAAGGCCGCCGGCGTGGAGCCGGTGCACGTGGGTTCGATTTCGCACGAGCCGGAAGTGGACGATGTTGATGCTTTGGTGGCGGCAATGATCGAGCATCATTGCGGCGACGGCGATTTGCTGATTGGCCTGGGGGGTGGATCGGCAATCGATTTGGCGAAAGCGGCGGCGGCGATGGCTACGAACATGGAAGTTGGCGGCGGAACAAGAGCTTCGGTCGCCGATTTTTTGGAAGGCGTGGGGCGGGGGCTGAAAATCACGAAGCCGCCGCTGCCGATGCTGGCCATGCCGACCACCGCCGGTACCGGCAGCGAAGCGACGAAAAACGCAGTCATCAGCAGCAACGCACCCTCACCCAGCCCTCTCCGAAAAAGAGACGGTTCTAAGGCGGGGCCGTTCAAAAAAAGTTTGCGGTCCGACATGATGATGCCGCGCGTGGCGTTGGTCGATCCGGAACTGGCGGTGAGCGTGCCGGCCACGGTGACGACGCAGACGGGCATGGATGCCATCACGCAGTCGATCGAAAGTTACATTTCGCGGCGGGCCAAACCGGTGCCGCGGGCGCTATGTTTGCAAGGCATTGCGCTGGCGATTCCGGCATTGCCGAAAGCGGTGCGCGATGGAAGTTGCCGGCCGGCGCGGGAAGCGATGTCGCAGGCGGCGCTGCTTTCCGGCATGGCGCTGGCGAATTCCGGCCTGGGGTTGGCGCACGGCGTGGCGGCGGCGCTGGGAGCGGAGTGTGGACTCGCACACGGACTGGCATGCGCCGTCATGCTACCGATGGCGCTGAAGGCGAATCGTGAAGTGAGCGAGGCGGAGTTGGCGGCACTGGCGCGTGTGGCGTGTCGCGGTTCGTTTCAGAGCGACGCTGAAGCGGCTAATGCCTTTGTGCAGTGCATTGAGCGGCTGACTGGGGAGTTGAGCATCCCTACGCGCTTGAGAGATTTGGGCGTACGCCGCGAACAAATTCCGGCGCTGGTGGCCGGTTCGCATGGCAATAGCTTGGCGGGCAATCCGCGCGAAGTGAATGACGAAGAACTGGCGTCGCTGCTGGAAGCAATGTGGTAGGCGACAATTTCCGATATTTTACGCCTTCAGCGAGCCGCCATGTTTGGCGGAGACGCTAACTTCGGAATCGTCGAGCGACGGAACACCACCTGCGCTAAAAGCTGTCGGTACCGGCCCATTCTGATTTGACTTCTTGTTGCCGATCGACCGTGGCCAGAAGTTCATCGGCCAAGGCGAGCAAATTCTGACTCGAATCGGAGGCAGAAAGGGGCTGGCTTGCCGGATCACGCGCTTCGAATTCGGCCAGGCAATGTTGGCAAACCACGTGTTTGCCTAAATGTGCCACGCGAATTTGCAAGCTACGACCGCAGGTTGGGCATTCCTGAACGTAATAGACGGGCTTCAACATGACGGTATCTCCTACTACCGAATTGCCCGAAAGCCACTGATGTCGCATATTGTACGACCCTTCTAGGCCCGAAGCAAATAGAACACGCAAAATTTACAAGGTTGTAAAACTGATAACTCTGGTAAAACACGCTATCCCTTGCCGTGCTACGTGAATCAGAGCGATATGAAATGCCAGACACGAGACGGGTTTTTGAGGTTCATGGGAGTTGGTCTATAGAGCATAAATCGTGCCTGAAGTATCAGGAGCCACCCTGCCAGATGCTAGGCTTTTATTAATGTGGCTGGACACATCGGACGACGTCGATTTTAGGCTGCCCCGCGCTGCCGATTTCGCTAGCCCGACTTGGTTAAACGACCCAATTCCCACACAAAACAGGGCAAAAATGACGAACCATATGAATGCGAAAATCAGATCGTTGGCCGTGCTAGCGGCAGCTTTTTTTGGATTTTTTTCTGTTTCTGCCGCCCATGCCGCACCAAGCTGGGAGCAAGTGGAGAAAGTTGTCGCTCAACAATTAAACAGCGTGGCCGATTATCAGCCAGGTGACTTGATTTCCCGAGGCCTGGTCGATCCCCTGTTCGACCGATTCCAGGGGCTGGGCTGGGCTGTGAAGGATCGGCTCGAGATTGTGGGTTTAGTTCCCAGCAATAACGATATCATGGTTCGCCAATTCCGGTCCGGAGCAGGAAAAGATTTTATGCGACAAATCAACCAGGACCCGCTGGGTTATGATCGCGTGGACCAACTCGATCACGTGGTGCTGGGGCCGGAAACCGTCGATGCGCTAATTGCAACCCGCGATGGCTACAAGAAAATTCTGAACTTGGGAACCAGCACCGCGAAACAGAACCAGTCGTGGCTGATTGCCCCCAGCCTGCGCGGGACGAATTTCAACGCATCGACGGGGCGAATTTACACGGCGGAACAGCTGTTGGCGCGGCTCAAAAAATCGTACGAAGCGGCGATGGCGGGGAAGTAGATGCGGTTCAAGTCCCGCTCTTGCGCAATTTGGAAAAGGGTTTAGAAATCTAACGTTCTCACGGCAGGCAGCGCACGGATTCGATTACGACCGGTTGCAAGGGAACGTTTTCGAATTGGGATGTGTTGTGAACTTGCCCTTTGGCAATTTGATCGACGACCTCCATCCCCTTGATGATTTTACCGAAGACACAATAGCCGTATTGATCGGGCTGGGCGCCGGTAAAATCGAGCGAGGCGTTGTCGGCCAGATTGATAAAGAACTGGCAGGTGGCGCTGTCGATGCAGTCAAGTTGCCGGGCCATGGCGATGGAGCCGCGGCTGTTTTTCAATCCGTTGTGCGCTTCGTTGCGCACCGGGGGTTGCGTGGGCCGCTGGGAAAAGTTGGCATCGTAACCGCCGCCGAGCACGATAAAGCCATCGTACACCTGATGGAAGATCGTGCCGTCGTATTGGCCGGCGTTCACGTAGGCCAAAAAATTATCGACCGAGAGCGGAGCGTGCTCGGCATCGAGTTGCACGGTGAATTCGCCGGCAGAGGTGCGGACCTGCACCGTCGGGTGCAAATTCAATGGCCGCCGCTGGGGCACGCTGCCCGCCGTCACATCGCCGTAGCCGGGCGTGCTGATGCTGGCCGTCGGCGGGCTAGTATCGCTGGACCAACATCCGGCGGTTGTCAAAAGCATTGCGGCCGTCAGCCCGAAAACGCATTTTCGCCCTAGTGGGTCTATCCATCGCATGGCCAACACGAAGCCTCCTTGCTTGGTCGGAAATTAACAATCGGTAACCGGCGGGGAATTGATGCCATCGAAGTGCGGTCGCAGCAATTGGCATCTCCCACACCGGGATGCGGGGGCGGTATCATCGTCGCTGGGTACAATTCTGGCAACGCCGATTTCTGGTCGTGGCTTAATTAGATGGAAAATCGACGTAGCCAGGCTGTGCTCAGGCGTTTCACCGAGAAAATCGGCAAGCGGCTGAGGATCCCGGCGCGCCGGGGCCAGTCCATGATTCCATTTAGCCGATGGCCGATTCCAGACCTTCAGGCACCTGGATGCCAAGCCGCCTCAATAAAAAACGGCTCTCCTCGCAGGGACTGGGGCAGGTAATCCCTTTGTGCGTAGGAGAGCCGCTATTGATCGGATCGGGAGGAGAAAGCCTTGCTAGCATCCTCCCGGAAATAGGGTAGCCACGCATGTTCATCGGATGCGGCAAACCGCAAAGGTTAGCATATTCCCCGGGGATGGTTTCAATCGAACCCCACCCAAACCAAGGGATCATCCTTGCGGATTTCAGCGGCGGGTGAGGGCTGAAGCCTCCCACTAACCGGGTTCCGGCCTTTTAACTTCCGGCTCCAAATGCGGTGCTCAGCGAAGCGGCGGACGAAGTATAGCTGCTCGAGGTGGCCTGACCGACCAGCATGACGGCGCCAAAACAAACCAACAAAATGAGCGCCAGCATCACGGCATATTCGACAGCGGTGGCCCCGTCTTCGGACCGCATAAACCGTAGGATCGATGAAATCATCTTGGGCACCCCTGCATCTTTTTCGTTCACGGGCAGCTGCGATTTAGAAAAGTTAATTACTCGGAGGCGAGCGAAAAGAGCCGCTTAAAGTTAGCTTGTCCGCCGCTAAATGCAAATCGAACGAGCCGACGCCGCCGATTCTCCGTCGCAATCGATCCCAGCGGCACAATCGATAAAGATGGCCGAGGTGCGGAAAAAATTGCTCTCTCTCTAGAAACGAAGCGCACAAAGGGCCAGCAGAAAGCAACCCAGTCCAATCAGCAAAAGCGAAATGGAACTGGGCTCGGGCACCGCGGTGATTTTGAAAAGGCTGGTGGCGGAGGCGGAATCGTTGGGCGTGAGCGTAAAATGATGGAAGATGCCGATGTTCATATTTGCCGCTACGGGAGTTACTTCGCCAGAGAAGCTCGTGGTGATAGTGGAACTACCATCCACGGCGGCCATTAGCGGCAGTGGAGAATTGCCGAGCGTAAACAACTGGCGCACCATATTTCCATCGACTTGAGCATTATACAGGGCATCACCGCCCACTCCGGTGGCGGCATCCAAAGTCGCACCGTTGCTATCTCCATCGGTTACGGTCCAGGCGGTCGTGCCATTCATCATGGAGTTGGGAATGGGCGTTGCCAATGGCTGGGTGACCGTGACCGTAAACGTGTTCACAAAACCAGAATTATTGGTCAGCCCGACGAAACCGGACACTTGTGGATCGGCGTCGAGGGTGACATCCCACTGCATTTTCAAATAACCCGGAATGACGTAATAGTTGTCTCCTGTCATCGACCATTCGGACGTGCCGTCGGAGTTTTGGACGAAAGTGCCGATGTGATCGCCGGAATCCACGGTGACCGAATTGTACTCGTAATACGTTTCGTCATTTTCGACGATCGGACTGAGATAGCCGATCGCAATACTGGCGGCGTTGGCGCAACGATGCTGCAGCGCGACCGCGCTGACGACGACCAAGAGGGACGCCAACCAACAAAGGCGCCTTAAAGACCCTTGAGAAACCATAGTGGAGACTCGCCCGAGCGGATTCGATTCAGATGGCTTGGCCCGCCACTCCACTGTTCCGAGAGTGAATGTACCGTGTAACTACACCATTTGCAAGGAAATGGCCAAAAAAAATAAAAATTGTAGTTTGAGCCGGGATTTTTGCAGGGGTCGCGGCGGCATTAATTGAATCGGAAGCTGCAAGTAGCGACGCCCGGACTCGAACCGGGGACACACGGCTTATGAAGCCGTTGCTCTAACCAACTGAGCTACGTCGCCAAAATACTTGATTTCACGGGCAGTTGACAGCTTTTGTACTTTGGGTAGATTCAGGTCTCGGCCCCTACCTCGGCCTCAGTCCAATGGGTGGATTCTTCAAAAGCCCTTATCTTCTCCGGTAAAACAGCGGTCAATGTCCTATGGAAAAAATTAGCAGAAAACCAGCCAGCAGCAAGCCCAAGAAACCACGCCCCGATTTCCCGCTTCATCCTCATACGAACGGCTTTTGGGCCAGAAAGGTTCGCGGTAAACGGGTCTATTTCGGCAAGGTAGCCGACGATCCGAACGGTGAAGCGGCCCTGCAAAGCTGGCTGGATAAGAAGGATTATCTCTTGGCCGGGCGGACACCCCGGGACACTGGCGACGGATTGACGATCCGTGAGCTTTGCAATCGGTTTCTTACGGTCAAGAAAAGCGCTGTCAGCACTCTGGAAATAACCCAACGCCATTTTAAGGAATTGCATAATGCCTGCGGACTCATTTGCAGCCATTTCGACAAACGAGGTTTGGGCCGGCTTGTCGATGATTTGGCGTCCGATGATTTTGAATCGCTCCGGGCATCATTATCCAAAAACCGGGGTGCATGGGCTTTGAGTGGTCTCATTCAAAAAATCCGTTCCGTCTTCAAGTACGGTTATGAAGCTGGGTTAATCGACAAACCCGTCCGCTATGGTCCCAATTTCAAACGTCCTAAACGTGCAGCATTTCGCCGAGAGAGGGAAGAAAAGCCTCTCCGGTTATTCTCGGCCGACGAGTTGCGGACGATCATCGACGCTGCCGAACAGCCACTGAAAGCCATGATCCTCTTGGGCATCAATGCCGCTTACGGCAATTCCGATTGTGGCAAGTTACGTTTCCGCAACATTGATCTATTAAATGGATGGGCAAGGTACAATCGCCCGAAAACTGGTGCCGAGCGGCGATGCCCGCTGTGGAAGGAAACGCAAGCCGCATTGCAAGAGGCTATAGACGGGCGCCCGGAGCCGAAAGACGAAGCCCTTCGGGATTATGTATTTCTTACGAAGTACGGTCAGCCTTGGGCCAAAGATACAATGGCCAATCCCGTCTCGGCCGAATTCCGCAAGCTGCTGGACTCACTCGGGCTAAAACGCGAGGGATTGAGCTTCTACACGATCCGCCACACGTTCGCCACGGAGGCCAGCAATTGCCTGGACCAAGTAGCGGTCAATCTGATTATGGGCCATGTCGATTCGTCGATGGCCGCTCAATATCGGGAGCGTGTGGAGGATGCCCGCTTGGTCAAGGTGACCAATCATGTCCACCGCTGGCTGTTCAATTCCAAACCGAAGAAACTCCCCCGTTAAAAGTTAATAAATTCCTAAGAATCCGTAGGTTGTTGACCGTGAACGATAAGCGCTCGGCACTTGCCTATCACGAAGCCGGTCATGCTGTGGTTGCTTTGCAATTTGAATTCATATTTCGCTATATTTGCATTGATCCGCCGAAGTTCGCTTACTCCAAGATGGTGTTACCGAAAGGTTCCAACCGGGAAGAGAAAACGAAAAGGATGATTGTTATTACCTTTGCAGGACGGCCAGCCCAATGCCTTTACGATCCCGAGAATTCCGACGAGCAAGCTGCCCATGATGAATATATGGTCGAACTCTTTTGTACAGAGCAGTGGGGAAGCGAATTCTATAACAGTGAGGAAGCCCACCGAATGCTATGCAAACTACGCGACGACGCCGAACAGCTAGTGCATTTACACGCTGATTTAATTGGAATTGTTGCGAAACGATTGCTTGAAAACGCCAGATTAACATACGACGAAGTAAAAGAACTACTGTGAGGAAAGCACGATGGCTGTCGTAACACAACTCGAAGCCTTGCAGCAGTTGCTCTTCGTGTACCGCACAGCATTGGTACCCGATGCCATAAAGCAACCATACGACAACTGGATAGATGACGCGGACGCAGCACGGAGAAATCTGTTGGCGACGGGTTATGTCCTGCCCGATGCTTGGTTGAACTTAGCAAAACAAAGCCCACTTCCGAAGTGGTGGGCGAGCCGATTCCCTGTCACACATTCGCGGTATCCCGATCCGGAACAGGTGCAAGCCGTCTGTACGGAAATTGAGGCGGAGATTAAGCGGCTGGAATTCTCCCCGTTGCCTGTCTCT
>DATJYL010000037.1 GCA_035499655.1 Pirellulales bacterium | reverse complement strand
CAAAACCGAAGCGAAAGAAGACGGCGGCCACGAACACATGCGCGAGGCCCTGCCGTGGTGGATTTTCATTTTGATCGGCGGCCTGGTCAGCGTTTCGTATTTGAAGCCGATGGTGGCCGATTATTTCCATCTTCCTCTAGGCGATGCGGCCATCGACGCGGAATATCCAGCCACGCTGCCTTATATTGTGTTCGCCGTGGCTTTCCTGCCAGGCGCAGTGATGGGCGGCGTTTTGGGTTGGCTGCTCATTCGGCCTGTCAACTTTGTGCTGGGGAAAATTTTCCGCGGCTTCAACGTTGTGTTCGATAAAATCACCGCCGTTTACGGCTGGACCATTGGCCGCAGCCTGCGAATTTGCTTGCTCATTCTCTGCGTATACGTCGCCTTGCTGTATGGCACGTATTGGAGCATGGGGCACGCACCAACCGGGTTCATCCCCGAGCAAGACCAAGGCTACTTGCTCGTCAACGTGATGCTGCCCGACTCCGCCTCGCTCGAACGAACCCAGGCCGTAATGGAAAAGCTCGATAAACTGGCCCTGGGCGGCGACCTGAACGGCAAGCACTTCGACCGCATTCCCGGCGTCGATCATACCCTGAGCGTGGCCGGCCAATCCATTTTGCTCAGCGCCAACGGCTCCAACTGGGGCTCCACGTTCGTTATTCTCTCGCCATTCGACAAGCGCAAATCACACGAAGAGTACGATGCCGTCATCGCCGAAAAGCTTCGCGCCTTGTGCTATGAGCAAATTGACGATGCCGTCATCAGCGTATTCCGGGCGCCCCCCATCCAAGGCCTTGGCAACGCCGGCGGTTTCCAATTGCAGGTCGAACAGCGCGGATTCGTGAATCTTACCGAGCTGCAACAGGCCACGCAGGAATTATGCCGTGACGCCAACTCCGATCCGCTCCATCGCCTGATCGGCGTGTTCACCATGTTTCGAGCCAACGTGCCCCAAATCTTTGTCAACATCGATCGCACCAAGTGCGAATCGCTGATGGTGCCCGTGCAAGATGTGTTCAACGCCATGCAAACCTACATGGGCGGTTATTACGTCAACCTGTTCAACTTGTTCGGCCGCACATGGCAAGTGAACTTGATGGCCGAGGGAGATTTCCGTACCGCAGCCCGGCAGGTGGGCCAATTAAAAGTGCGAAACAAATTGGGCCAGATGGTGCCGCTGGCTACGCTGGCCACGCTGCAAGATCAAGGCGGACCGGCCATGTACATGCGCTACAACATGTACCCTACCGCGGCCGTCAACGGCAATCCGGCGCCGGGAGTAAGTTCCGGCCAGGCCATCGGCCTGATGCAAAGCCTATGCGATAAGCTCGGCTTGCCATACGAGTGGACCACCATCACGTTCATGCAATTGCTCCCCGCGAAAATCGGCATGCTGCTGGTGCCGGCGGCGATTTTGGGCTTGTTTGTGTTCGGTTTCGGCGCGGTGTTGGTTTTCCTGGTGTTGGCCGCCAAGTACGAAAGCTGGAACCTGCCGCTGTCGGTCATTTTGGTCGTCCCCATGTGCTTGCTCTGCTCGGTGGCTGGCATGATGATTGCCAAACTGCCCGTCGATATTTTCGTCCAAATCGGTTACCTGGTGTTGGTCGGCATGGCGGCGAAAAACGCCATTCTCATCGTCGAATTCGCCCAGCAGCAGCGTGCGCAAGGGAAAGATTTATACGCCGCCGCCGTGGAATCTTGCCGCCTGCGTTTGCGCCCCATCATTATGACCAGTTTCGCATTTATTTTGGGCGTGGTCCCGCTGATTTTGGCTCACGGCGCCGGCGCCGAAATGCGAATTTCACTCGGCACCGCGGTCTTCTCCGGCATGATCGGCGTGACCACCTTCGGCCTGTTCCTCACGCCGGTGTTTTATTATTCGCTGTTGTATCGCCAAGCCCGGCGAGAAGCCGCCGCGGCAAAGCAAAAGACGGTGACTGATGCGCGCGGCCCAGTCCCGGCCGGCACGGTACCAAGCGGCGCAACACCGAGCGGCTCTGTTGCGAAAACCGCCGTGATTCCTCCGCCATCGCACAGCTAGCGCAGCAGCCGGACTTGCCCCGCATCGCCTTCCATCAGCCCGGCATGCATAATTGGGTGATCGACCGATTCAGATTGCTCGGCCATCTTTTGTATGACTGGCGTGTTAGCACCGGCTTGATCATCACGATTTGCGGTCTGAGCCAAGCTGGGTTTCGGCGCACGCTGTTTGGATAAGCGCAACGGCGGCGGGCCATCGTCTTGCGTCCAATCAAATTCGCCGTTCTCATCTGTACGCCGCAATTGCAACGGAGCATTGTTCACAGGTGTGCGTTTCACCACCGATTGCATGCTAGGGCGATTATTTCGGGCTCCCGGTGCTGGCGGCGGCGGCATTTTGTCGGCGGGACCCGGCAACTTCGGCGGTTGGCTAGACGGCGCCGGCGTCCGTTGATAATTCGGTATTGGAGCATTCAACTTCATGTCCGGCCCGGGCTTTTCGCCAAAACCCGGCGTCGACGAATTCGAACTTTGGCCCGGTGGAACCGTTTCGGCATTGGGCGCAGCGGCGCCCTCGGCCACGGGCGGTTCCGCTAAGTTTTCCGCCTCGCCGGGGCAGTGGATGTCCCAACCGCCGCCCAGCGCTCTGTATAAATGAACCAGCCCGCTGTCGATATCGCCTTCCGCCTCGGCCAGCAAATTTTGTTGCTGCACCAGGTCTTGCTCCAGCAATGCCACGCGGTTGAAATCGACCAATCCGCCCTGGTATTGCGTAATCGCCAGCTTCACGGCCTTATCGGCGGCCACGACGCTGCGATCCAGGTCTTGCTCCTGGATTTGTGATTGCAAAAATTCCGCAATGCTGTCTTCCGCCTCAGAGTTCGCCTTCAGCATCGTGTTGCGGTAGTTATTGACCAGCTCGCAAAACTTGGCTTCATTCAAATGAACGTTGTTGATCAGCCGCCCATAATTCAGCACGTTCCATTGGAAGCCGGGACCAATCGATCCTTGTAGCGATTGATTTTTGAACAACTGCGTGAATCGCTGGGCGTCAAAGCCCACGGTCCCGGTGATGGAAATTGCCGGATACAACTGCGCTTCGGCCACGCCAATTTGTGCGCTTTGCGAAGCCGCCTGTTGCTCGGCCCGCCGCACGTCGGGGCGGCGAATCAGCAAATCGCAAGGAATGCCCACCACCACGTCCGGCGCAACCGGCGGAATGGGTTTGACCCCCAGGTCTGGCGTTAAATCTTTGGTCGGAATGCCCTCGAGCAAACACAGCCGATCGTTCGCGGCGCGTAACTGCTTCTCGTATTGCGGAATCAAAGCCTGGGTCTGGGCCAACTGGCTGATGGCTTGCTCCGTGTCCAATTCGCTGGTCAAGCCGCCTCTGAATCGCGCCTGGGCAATGTCTAACGCCTCTTGCTGAATTTTGATATTCTCGTTGACATATTCAA
>DATJYL010000036.1 GCA_035499655.1 Pirellulales bacterium | reverse complement strand
TCTGGTAATAATTTACCTGCCATGGCCTTCATCCCTCCGTGATTCGACTTGATCCGAAACACAAAAGGACATCATATTGATCCCTACTCAACAACCAACGCAAGATTAGTTTTGTCCGGTGGCTCTATGTCATTCTCACGGACAGCGGCGTGAAAAGCAGTGGCACGGTGCTGCGATTTGAAACGGATGGCGACACGAATGTGCTGGATGCTATTTCGCGTGTCCCAGGACTTTCGAACCTGGCCGATGCCCGAATAAAAATCAACCGCACCGATCCTCGAAGCTTAGGCACGCAAGTGTTCGACTTGACTTGGGCTGATTTATCGGGTGGGGGCATCCCGATGGCGCTTCTTCCCCGTGATCGGCTGTGCATTGAAGGGGCGTGGTACGATCCACATGCAGACGTTGCCGCTTCATCGGCCGGATCTACGCAGAATGTTGTACCAACGCCGTTCCAGTTGCCGCAGTATCCGTCAACGCCAGCAGCACCCAATGCGTTGCCGCAATATGCGCAACCAGTGCCGGAGGGAGATTACCGGCCCATTCCGAACTATGTTCCCGGCGGGCAGTCGAGTACGCCCATACCGAAATACAGCGTTCCGGGGCAGCCTGTTGCACCGATTCCGAACAAGCACATTTATGTAGTGCCTAACAACGCTCTCCACGCGCAGCCGATTGCACCACAGGCAGTGCCGATACCGGCGGCTCCGGATAACAGTGCTAAGCCCGAGCCGACTGAAAAGCAGGATCAATAACAGGAGTCAACAGAGGAAACGGAGTCCAAAATCTGAATTGCTCTGTTATCTCCGTTTCCTCCTGTTCAAATGCCTGCTCGAATCAAGAGAGCGGAATTTTTCCGCTGTGCGACAAGCGGTTGTGTCTTTACAGCGAGCCTTCGGCGGTTTCGCGGGGCAGCGGCGCTTCGACCACGCCTTGGGCGGAGTGCCGCTTGCGGTCGGCTTCGGTGCCGGGGACAATTTGCGGGCTGGGGGAAGTTTCCTCGATGATTTGTTTGAGCTCGACGCCGTCAATGGTTTCCCGATCGATGAGCCGTTTCGCCAGCGATTCCAGCGAGGCTTTACGGGCGGCGAGGATTTGCCGCACTTTGCCCATGGATTCGTCGACAATACGTTTGACTTCCTCGTCAATTTCGCGGGCCGTTTGCTCGCTGTGCATGCGGGCGCGGCCGAACTCGGTGGTGGAACTGACTAAAAACGGGGAGCGATCGGTTTGCCGATAGTTGACGCGGCCCATGCGGCTCATGCCGTAATCCATGACCATGGAGCGGGCGATGTCGCTGGCGCGTTCCAAATCGTTGGAAGCGCCGGTGGAAACGTCGTCAAAAATCATTTCTTCGGCAATGGTGCCGGCCAGCAACACCTGGATGCGGCTTTCCAATTCGCTTTGCGTCATCAGGTAGCGATCGTCCTCGGGCCGCTGCATGGTGTAGCCCAAAGCCGCCAGGCCGCGTGGAATGATCGAAACTTTATGCACGGGATCGGTATTGGGCAGGCTGTAAGCGACCAGAGCGTGGGCGGCCTCGTGATAGGCGACGCGCTGTTTTTCGTCGGCATGGATGACACGCTTGCGTTTTTCCAAGCCGGCGGTGACGCGTTCCACGCCTTCGTTGAATTCCGCCACGCCGACGGCGTTTTTGCCCTTGCGAGCCGCCAATAGCGCGGCCTCGTTCACCAGATTGGCCAGATCGGCGCCGACGAAGCCAGAGGTCAAACCGGCGATTTCCCGCAAATTTACGGCGCTGTCGAGCTTCACGTTTTGCACGTGAACTTTGAGAATTTCTTCGCGGCCCCGCACATCGGGCCGGTCGACCAACACGTGCCGATCAAAGCGGCCCGGCCGCAACAAGGCGGGGTCCAACGTTTCGGGCCGGTTGCTGGCGGCCAACACAATGACGCCGCTGTTGGAATTGAAGCCATCCATTTCGACGAGAAGAGCGTTGAGGGTTTGTTCCCGCTCGTCATGCCCGCCCACGACGCTGGAGCCGCGAGTTTTTCCGAGGGCGTCCAGCTCATCGATAAAGATGATGCAGGGGGCCTTCGCTTCGGCTTGCTGGAACATGTCGCGCACACGAGCGGCGCCGACGCCGACAAACATTTCGACAAAGTCGGAACCTGAGAGGCTGAAGAACGGAACGCCCGCTTCGCCGGCGATGGCTTTGGCCAACAAGGTTTTTCCTGTACCCGGGGGTCCCACGAGCATGACGCCTTTGGGAATGCGACCGCCCAAAACCTGGTAGCGTTCCGGTTGGCGGAGGAATTCGACGACTTCGCGGAGTTCTTCCACGGCTTCGTCAATGCCGGCCACATCTTCGAACGTAATGCCGATATCTTCCTGGGCATACATTTTGCCACGGCTGCGGCCAAAGGCCATGGGACTTCCCGCTCCGCCGAGCCGCCGCAGCATGAACAAGAAGACGAGAATAAACAGCGTGCTGAGAACCAGCATCGGCACGTAGTTGTGCCACAGACTAGGAGGCTCGGAATAGCTGTAACGTATTTTGTTTTCTTGCAGAAACTTTTCCAGCCGCTCGTCGTTGCTTAGTTGGACCCCTTTGTTGGTGTGAAATGGCACCGTATGGGCCGATGCCGCGGAAGTAGCCGTGGCGGACGAGCCATTGCTCGTGGTGTTTGTTGTGGAGGAACCGAGAGAATTGTCGGCAGATTCGTCCGCGCCGCCGACCACTTCACGGCTGATTTTTCCCGTGACTTCGCTACTGGAAATGACAATATCGGTCGGATTTTTGTAAAGGACCTCTTTTTCGTGTCCCTCGGGCCCTTCTTCCACCTTATAGCCATCCTTGCCGGCGCTAATGACGTTCAGCAAATCGCTGTATTGCAATTCGTAGGCGGAATCTTGTCGCAGCCAACCGATCACCAGCAAAATCGTGACACCGATTCCCAGCAGATACCAAACAAAGTTGTTTCCGATCGGGGGACTTTTTTTTTCCGGGGTTGCTTTACCGGAAGAGGGTTTCTTGGTTTTAGGGTTGCTTTCCATGCGGAGTGATGAGTCTGGTGTTTGGGGGTCTAAATTTGTGTTGCGGTTTGTCCGGCTAACAATCAATACTATGTCGCTGGCGAAGGCTATACAACCTTTCCTATGGGTCCGATTTGACTCGTGATCGTGCGGACGGCAAATTGGGCAAAATCGGCATGAGGGCTTCCGGGTTGTTCCTAAAACAGGGCGGATTTAGAATCCGGTGAGGCGGAGAATGAGAGATTGAGCAAGGGATTAGGGGTCGAAGCTTCGACAGTCCATCTGTCGAAAAATGAGATGCCCCCGAACTTTGTTGTTTGCTCCGTTTTAGACACTTCGACATTGGGACTTGGCTAGCCGCTGTTTATGACGACCTCCTTCAAAAGCATAGCCGTGCTGGGCTCGACGGGTTCCATTGGGGCAAGCACGCTGGAAGTGGTGGCGGCATCGGGAGGTCAATTGCAGGCCCTAGCCTTGGCGGCACGCAACAGCACGCAGCAATTATTAGAACAGGCGCAGCGGTTCCGGCCGCGCTGGATTGTGGCAACGGACGCGGAAGCTGCCCAGCGGCAAGATTGGTCGGCTCTGCCGCGCGAAACGCAATTGCTGGTGGGGCCCGAAGCGCTCCTGGAAGTCGTTGCCGCGCCGGAGATCGAACTGGTGGTGGCGGCCATCGTGGGCGCGGCCGGCTTGCAAAGCACGTGGGCAGCGCTGGAAGCCGGCAAAAAAGTGGCCCTGGCGAACAAAGAAACATTGGTCATGGCCGGGCCATTGGTGATGGCGCTGGCGGCTCGCACGGGAGCACAAATTTTGCCGGTCGACAGTGAGCATAGCGCCGTGTTTCAATGTTTGCAGGCTGGGAAGCGCGCGGCCGTGAAACGCGTGATTCTAACGGCCAGCGGCGGACCATTTCGGAATTTCACGCCGGAACAATTGGCCCGCGTGAGCGTAGAACAATCGCTGGAGCATCCGACGTGGGAGATGGGGCCGAAAGTCACAATTGATTCGGCCACGATGATGAACAAGGCTTTGGAAATCGTCGAAGCGCGGTGGCTGTTCGACCTGGCGCCGGAACAAATCGAAGTGTTGGTGCATCCGCAATCGACGGTGCACTCGCTCGTGGAATTTATCGACGGTTCCGTGATGGCGCAGCTGGGACCGCCGGATATGCGGCTGCCGATTCAATACGCCTTGCACTATCCGGAGCGGCAAGGGGCGGAGTGGCCGCGATTAGATTTTACCCGCTCGCTGCGGCTGGATTTTGAACCGGCCGATTTCGACCGCTGGCCGGCGCTGGAGTTAGGATATGATGCGGCCCGAACCGGCGGCACAACCGGTGCAGTGCTTAATGCCGCTAACGAGGAGGCCGTGCGAAGCTTTTTGGCCGGAGAACTGGATTTTATCGAGATTGTGCCCGTTTGTCGAAGTATTGTTGAACATCACACCTTTGAATCCCAGCCGACGCTGGAGCGGCTTTTGGAAGCGGACGGCTGGGCCCGCCGGGAGGTAACACGTTGGGTATGCACTTGATCGCAGCGAATTGGATGACATGGTTGGCCACGCCCGCCAATTGGCCCGTCGTGCTGGCGGTGGCCGGAGGCCTGGGCTTTGTGGTGTTTGTGCACGAGCTAGGACATTTTTTCGTCGCCAAAGCATGCGGCGTGAAGTGTGAAAAGTTCTATCTCGGCTTCGACATTTACGGATTGAAACTTTGCAAATTCCAATGGGGCGAAACGGAATACGGCATTGGCATTTTGCCCTTGGGCGGCTACGTGAAGATGCTGGGGCAGGACGACAATCCGGCGCGCATGGCGGAAGAAACCCGCCGATCGCAAATGAAAAGCCAATCAGCTGCGTACGCCAGCGATCGTGCGCCGCCCATGACACACGGTGATTTACCTTCGGAACCGGTTTCCGATTTGCATGCGCCGTACGATCCGCGCAGTTACATGGCGCAAAGCGTGCCCAAGCGCATGGCGATTATTTCGGCGGGCGTCATCATGAACGTCATTTTTGCGTTCATTATGGCCACGGTGGCTTATGGCCTGGGGGTACCGGAAATTCCATGCATTGTGGGGGGGACGGTGGTGGGGAGCGCCGCTTGGCAGGCGAATTTGCAACCGGGGGACAAAATCACGCGAATTGCGGGATTGGAGCATCCGCGATTTGAAGAATTGAAAACCAGCGTCACGCTGGGAGATGTGGACAAGGGGATTCCGTTTACCATTCTGCGTGCTGCCGACGACAAATTGGAAAACGTTCGGCTGTTTCCCGATTCTTCGTTGGGTTTGCCGATGATCGGCATTTCCAGCGCTGCGGAACCGCAAATTGTCGATCGGCCGGGGTTTCATCCGTCGGCGATATTTTCGCCGGCTCGTTCGGCCACGCCAGCGTTTGAACCTGGCGACAAGATCGTGCAAATCAATGACACGCCAATTCACTCCTATCGTGATTTGGATTTGGCGCTGGCTAAATACGTGGATGAACCGATTGAGGTCACCGTGCAACGAGCCGCGAAAGATCAAGGCGACTCTAAAGGCGGTGATGAGAAACAACCGGACGAGAAAATCGTAGTCCGCGTGGAGACTACCCCGTTGCGAGACTTTGGTTTGGTGATGCCGCTGGGGCCAATCACGGCGGTGCAAAACAACTCCCCTGCAGAACAGGCTGGCCTGCGAGTGGGAGATCGAATGATTTCGATCGACGGCCAGCCCGTGGGCAATCCACTCACGCTGGAATATCGCTTGCGTCAAATGGCGGCGGCCGGAAAAACGGTGAGTTTGGAAATTGAATCTAAGGCAGGAGACGAAGCGCAGAAATCCACAGCGGAAGCCAAAACACGCACGGTCAAAATTGCTTTACGGGTTCCTGAATTTACCGATGTTCCGCAGGAAATGTCGCCGTTGCCTTTGGCGACTTTGGGCGTGGCTTGCGAAGTGCCCACCACGATCGTTGCGGTACAGCCGAACAGCCCCGCGGCGTTGGCCGATATTCAACCGGGGGACGAAATTGTATCGGGAAAATTGATCAGCCCGCCAAAGCGCAATCCACCGTACACCTACGAGGATGAGGAACCTCCGCCGGAAAGGTCATTCGATTTTGGCAAACGCCTATCGTGGCCAGGCTTCGTTCTGGATTTTTTACCGACGATTGACCCGGATACGAAGGTGCAATTTGCAGTGAAACGGGGGGATAAAACGCAGAGCGTGGAGGCGGGCTTAGCGGAGTTCAAAGACGAAACGGGAAAGGTCATGCACTCGCCATTGCGCGGATTTAACCTCACGCCGATGACGGTGATGCATCAGGCTGGATCGTTGGGGGAGGCCATTCGAGCCGGAGGCGCCCAAACGGTCGACTCGCTGCTCATGGTGTTTCATTTCTTGCAAAAGATTGGGACTCAAATTCCCGTGACGATGCTTTCCGGCCCGGTCGGCATTATCCAACAGGCAGGTTACGAGGCGCAGCAAGGTTTTGCCAAATTCTTGTTGTTCCTGACGTTGCTGAGCGCGAATTTGGCGGTGGTGAACTTTCTGCCAATTCCCGTGCTGGACGGGGGACACATGGTGTTTTTGCTGTATGAAGGTTTGCGCGGCAAGCCGGCCAGCGAACGCGTGGTGATTGGGTTTACCTACGCGGGCATGATTTTTCTGCTATCGCTCATGTTGTTTGTGCTGGCATTGGATACGGGCTTGATTTCTCGCCTATAAAGGCGTTTTTTAACGCGGGAACTAACTTTTCTTGGGGGACAGTGGTTTCGTGCCTGGCCGGCGGTAAGCGAGGGGAACGGGGTCGCATTCGATGCGAGAATGCCGCCAGATTTGGGGTACATGAAACGATCTTGATTCGCTTAGCAGGCACGGGTTAGATTGGTTTCCCCCGCAGGATTTGGCAGGGGGTGCAAGGTTGTGAGGGTCGCTGATCTTGAGCGTGCGGCCCCTTTGGAAGGGATTCCAAATTGATTACCACACTGGGCGATTTAGCGCGAGTCGTGTCTGGAAAGGTGTTGGGCGATTGCGCGCTGCGGATTGCGGGCTTCAATACGCTGAATGTTGCCGGCCGCAACGATATTACGCTGCTTGATTCGGCGGAGAAGGCCCATTTTTTGGCGCGAAGTGCGGCAGGGGCCGTGGTAGTGCCGTTAGGTTTTGAGCCGGTCGATAGGCCGGCGATTCAAGTGCGCGACGTGCACGCCGCCTTTGCCCTGATTGCAAATCAATTTCGGCCGGCGCGCACCGTGAGCCACCCGGGAATTAGTCCCCAGGCCATTGTCAGCCGTAGCGCGAACATTGTCGGGGCGGTCGACGTTCATGGCGGGGCGACGATCGGCGACGAGGTGGAAATCGGCGCCGGCACGGTTATTCACAGCGGCGTGCATGTTCATGACGGATGCCGCATCGGCGAACAGGTCACGATTTTTTCAGGAGCGGTTTTATACGAAAACACCCGCGTGGGACCGCGGTGCATTATTCACGCGGGAGTAGTCTTGGGAGCGTACGGATTTGGATACAAGTTGGTAGAAGGCCGGCACGTGCTGAGCTCGCAGTTAGGCTTCGTGGAACTGGGGCCGGACGTAGAAGTAGGCGCGGGCAGCACGATCGATCGCGGCACTTATGGCGCAACTTACATCGGCGAGGGGACGAAGATCGACAACCTTGTGATGATTGCCCATAATTGCCGGATCGGCCGGCACAACTTGATTTGTTCGCAGGTCGGCGTGGCTGGCAGCACCACGACGGGCGATTACGTCGTGATGGCGGGCCAGGTGGGAGTGCGCGATCATGTACACATTGGCGCCGGGGCGGTCTTAGGCGCCAAAGCTGGAGTATCGGGCGATGTGCGCGACGGCGTGCGCATGCTGGGAACGCCGGCCGTGCCGGAGCGCGAGCAAAAACTGCTGTTTGCCACCATTTCGAAATTGCCGGAAATGCGCAAGCAACTAAAGGAACTGCAACGCCAAATGGATGAATTGTTGCAAGCCGCGGGACGTTGCGACAAAGACCGCCGCAGCGAGGCTGCATAGCCCCCCAGCGTAGAGAATGTTATGGATAACGGCGACACGGGCGTAGAGGCAAACGGCGTTCGTCCGGGGTCGGCCGAAAAAAACATGATGCGCACGTTTGCGAGCGGCAACGCCGCAGACCAGCGTGCGAATCCAGAACGCATCGGCCTGATTGCCGGCTGGGGCCAATATCCGATGAAAGTGGCCGAGTCGCTTCGTCGGGCCGGCAGCAGCGTTTATTGCGTGGCGCTGGTCGATCACGCTGATCCGGCGCTGGCACAAGTCTGCACCGAGCTGCAATGGACCGGCGTGGCAAGAATTGGTCACGCCATCCGCTTCTTCAAACGTCATCAGGTGCAGCATGCCGTGATGGCTGGAAAAGTTTTCAAACTGAAATTGTTGCAGCCAAAAATATGGCTGAAGCTGTGGCCCGATTGGCGGACGATCCGAATTTTCTGGTCGCACTTTATCGCAACGAAAAAGGACCGCCGCGACGACACGCTGCTGTTGGCCGTGGTGGAGGCGTTCGAAGAAGCAGGAATTTGCATTCAACCCGCCACGGATTTTGTCCCGGAGTTACTCGTGAGAGTTGGACAGCTAACGCAGCTGGGTCCGACGAAATCGCAACAAGCAGACATTGCGTTCGGCTGGCATTTGGCCAAGGAGATGGGCCGGCTAGATATTGGACAGAGTGTGGTGGTCAAAGATCGGGCCTGTCTGGCGGTGGAGGCGATCGAAGGCACTGATGAGTGTATTCGGCGGGCTGCGACACTTTGCCCGGGCGGCGGTTTCACGGTCGTCAAATTGGCCAAGCCCCAGCAAGATATGCGATTTGACGTGCCTACCATTGGATTGGGGACTTTGAAAACGATGGTGGCGGCGGGGGCCAAAATGCTGGTGGTCGAGGGGGCGAAAACCATTCTGGTGGATGAGGCGGAATTCATTGCGTTTGCCAATCAGCAGAAGCTGATTGTCGTGTCATTGGACAATCCTGGAACCGCTTGCGGGGAATCGAGCGATCGGGCTGCCTAATGAGAAACTGATCCTGCCACATGCCTGGAGTAATTTACGGGCATGAATTGTTGTAAGCATTTGAACGGGATAGAGATGATGGACTCAAAGCGGTTGATGAAGACTCGAAAAGCCGCCGGTTGACTCCCGGGGGTTTTTTGTTGCGCGAATACGGCACCGCCGCTTGCAATTGGGCCGAGCGGCGGCAGGAAGTTTTATTCCGGCAGCATCCCATTGCCGTGTACGGTTACCGACCCGGCGGCAGATCAGGCGAAGATTGGCTGTTAGGCTGCTCCGAGCGTCGTTGAAGCAGCCATTCGAAACCGGCCTGGAGCACTTGTGCGGCCAATCCTTGGGAGCTTAATTTCGGTTGGCTCAAGGAGCCGACCATGTGAATGGTGGGGTTTTGGCTTAAGAGTTTCATCCATGGGTGGCCGGTTAAATCGGCGCCCTCCAAGCCTGGAAACTGAAATTCAAGGAACCAATCCAGCGTTTCATCCAGCCCGACGCTGCCATGCGAATGTACGACAATTTCGACTTGCAGCGCCGACAAGCGAAAGAGCAAGTTGTCATGGTAC